>CAVCAW010000060.1:13242-15892 GCA_963600315.1 Bacteroidaceae bacterium
TCTACACGCTGCCCTGCGTCGGCAGCTCCCTTGGCCATAGTGATACTGGCACCCATGTCCACACAGCTGGCCAGAGCCTTAAACGGAGGCAATGCGCCAAGCGTATAGCACCCAATGTCGCCAAACACGCGAGCGTCGGGATATTCCTCTATAATCTTCACCAGTGCGCCATACACATCGCGGTGGCCACACCCCTGACAGAGCTGCGGCGGACGCGGAGCGAGGTTCTTGGCGGTGCCGTGGCCCTCTTTGGGGGCAACGCCGAGTGCCAAGGCCACATTGTCGGGAGTCAATTCGCCAGTGCGTGGCAGGTGGCCTGTCAAGCGGCCCGTCACCTTGTAACCTGCGCCGAGCATCTTGCGCACCTCTTCTTCCACTACCGGCTGACCATCTTCTACCACTAGCAGCGAGTCGCACTGCGAAGCCATCTCGCTGATGGTCTCCGCTGGCAGCGGATATTGCGATATCTTGAGTATATTGCCAGTGTTGCCGGCAGTCTCCTTCACGTAGTTATAGGCTATGCCACACGCCAGAACACCAACTTTGTTGTCAGTCATTTCCCGCTTGTTGAACGGTGACTTCTCCGAAGCCTTGACCATAGCCTCCTGCTTGTTGATGAGGTCAACATAGCGCTTGCGTGCCATTGCCGGCAGCAACACCCACCGCTCGTTGCATATATCCAGAGGATTCTGTCCTTGTGCTTCGCCAGTCTCCACAGCAGCACGGCTGTGAGCCAAGCGAGTCACTATGCGGAGCAACACCGGCACCTTGAGTTCTTCCGACAGACTGAAGGCAGCCTTCGTCATGTCGTAGGCTTCCTGCTGATTGCTCGGTTCCATCACTGGTATCATGGCAAACTTAGCGTAGAAGCGGCTGTCTTGCTCGTTCTGACTCGAGTGCATCGAGGGGTCATCGGCAGCCAGCACCACCAATCCACCGTTGACTCCGGTGATGGCACTGTTGACGAAGGCATCGGCACACACATTCATGCCCACGTGCTTCATGCACACCAAGGCACGTTTGCCGGCATAGCTCATGCCCAGCGCTGCCTCCATGGCAGTCTTCTCGTTGGTGCACCACCGTGAGTGAATACCCCGCTCCTTGGCGAGATTGCTGTTCTGTATGAATTCAGTGATTTCGGTGCTTGG
Source organism: Bacteroidaceae bacterium (assembly GCA_963600315.1). Classification (GTDB taxonomy): domain Bacteria; phylum Bacteroidota; class Bacteroidia; order Bacteroidales; family Bacteroidaceae; genus UBA6382. The sequence continues at coordinate 14,391 of CAVCAW010000060.1, forward strand.
GGTTCCAGGGTAGGCATAGACACCGCTGAGTCCGGCGTGGATGGCTCCAAGGGCGATAGCTTCGTCGCCAAGCAAAAGTTGTTTTTCCATTATCGTTCTAAAATATTTATTGTCTTAAGATAAAGTCTATGTTCAGTCTCGGTCTTTGAGCACGGGAAATTTCTTGCGAAAAGCATTAAGCTCGTCCATGTCCAGCAGGGAGCTTATCGTCTGCACCGAGTTGTCGTCACACTGCTCCACCACCTGTCCGTAGGGATCGACTAGGGCAGTTCCGCCGCAGTAGGCACACGAGGGGTCATTGCCCGTGCGGTTCACTCCCGCCACATAGCATTGGTTCTCTATGGCACGCGCTTTGAGCAGCGTGCGCCAAGCCTCAATGCGCGAGGTTGGCCAACTAGCCACATAGAGTATGCAGTCGTAGTCTTCGTGCGACCGACTCCACACAGGGAAGCGCAGGTCATAGCATACGAGCAACAAAAACCTCACCCCCTTGTATTCCACCACAGTGCGGCTCTCGCCGGCGGTGTAACGCTTGTGTTCGCCGCCGTAGGTGAAGAGGTGGTGCTTGTCGTAGAATGCCGTCTCACCGCTGGGCTTGACAAAATAGAAGCGGTTGCGAAAATCACCCTCGCCTAACTCCGTGGCTATACTACCGGCTATGGCTGCACCCGTCTGGCGTGACATCTGGCGCATCCACTCGAGCGACCGCTCATCAGTCTCAGCTATGCCCTGTGGCTCAGTAGCGAAACCGGTGCTCCACATCTCGGGCAATACATACAAATCGCTGCCGGGGCAGGCTTCAATGGCCTTCTTGGCAGCGTCAGCGTTGGCTTCGGTGTTGCCCCATACTATGTCGGTCTGGAGCAGCGATATCTTCAGGTTGTTCTGGCTATTGTCCATTTATCTGCATTTTTTGCGTTTTCCGCATCGCCCTATATAATAATAAGGTGTAGGCTTGCAAATTTAGCAATTATTTTTTGTATTCCCAAAATCTACAGCTCACTATGCACCACAACCCAAAATCTCTCCACAACGGGTAGCCTCGCTCTACTCTCTCCCAAAAGAGAGGGCCATGTGTCCAAGCCTTCAACGCAAGACACGAAACGTTCATAACTAACTCTGATTTCACACTGAAATTCCAGCTTCTGCTTCCTGCGAAATGTATTAACCGAGTCTTATTGCTTTTAGCGGCGTCACGGTGCGGAGAGCCGACCAGCGCAGAGAGCCACCCGGCGCAAGCATTTCGCCCGAAATTGATATGCGTTTCCGCCGAAACGGATGTCATTTTCGGGCGAAACGCTTGTCAATTTCCGCCGAAACGGCATCCTGACGCCTTGCTCTTTTGCCTGAAAATGACAACGACTTTTTCAGGCCACGAATTGCCCATTTTCCCACACACAGACAGCTCGGATATGCTGGACAAGAGCTGAAGTGAGCTACCTTAGCCCTTCCCTTTAGGGGAGGGTTGGGAGAGGCTCCCCCCACACAAAAAAAAGCCCCCC
>CAVCAW010000061.1:0-44763 GCA_963600315.1 Bacteroidaceae bacterium
AGTTCGGTGATTTCGGTTACGAAGAAACGATAACCATCGCCAGTAGCGGTATTAGTGCCTGCATCTACAAAGCCATCTCGTAGTCCATACAGACGGCGACTATCACTGCAGAAGTTAACATACAGAGACCCTTCGCTTTCATCTGCCGAGCTGAACGTGAATTGCGTTCCACCTGTTGCGCCCACTTCTGCTTGGTTCAAGAAGCCATAGCTGGTAGCGGTAACAGAAACATAATATCCGTTGTTGTAGCCCATCATGTTCTCGCCGTCGAAATAGAAGATGCGGTCGGCAACGTTGTCTTCGGTGTCTGACTTAGTAGTTGCCAGGCGAGTAGTTTTGTCCGAAACTGTAGACATAGTGGAGAGAATATATTTTTTTCCCGTTGTCTCTTGGAAAGTGTAGAACTTGCCCGACTGAGGCACATTGAGAGAAAGTGCAGATTTCGACAGGTTGTTGGTGATAGTTGTGAACTGCGCTGCTGTAGCGTATTGAATTCCTGCAAGTATCGCCCCTGCTTGCGTCACAGCATTGTTAAAAGTCTCTGTTGCAGAATATTTGCCGAGCTCGGAGCTAAATTCATACGTTTGAGCAGTACCTAAGGCAGTTGTCAGGCTATTCATGAGTGTGCTGAAATCAACAGGGTCATAGAAGCTCAAGTTGCTACCTTGGTGAGCAGCGCCGGCAGGCTTAGTCCAAAGAAACATGTACTGGTTAGAGCCGCCAGGACTATTGATAGAAATAAAGTCATACGTTGATGGATTATAGAAGCCGCGACTGGTTCCTGTGCAGGGACCATAATAGAAAGAGGTGCCTTCGTCTGCCAGTTTTACATAGCTGGAAGTAGAAGGGGAAGCTGCAGCAGCAACACCTGATGTTGAGACAAATTTGCCTCCCTTGTTCTGAATCTTGAACGAGAAAGCTCCGTTGTCAACCGAAGAAAGAATCATCGCCCACTCGTAGTTATCTTCAACCCCGCTCTCATTGGTAGGGAATACGTTGTAGCTCATTACGATTTTGTCGTCAGATGCGGAGAGCAGACGGTCACTAGCGTTTTTTATTCCTATATATTTGTAGGTCTTGGTCTTGTCGTTAGAACTTGAGAAAGGAAAGTCGCTGCAGGATATTGTAGCAGTGTAAGCAGCATCGTTCCATGTTTCGTCAGCGAAAGTGATAGCATCGGCACCTGTCCAAAAGATTTTGCTGCCTGCAATACCCATCGATGTTCCCGTGTAGGTTCCACCGTCTCCAGCTGTCAGAGTGTAGGATATACTAACAAACTTTCCACCTACAGGTTCGAATGTCCATGAACTGGCAGCGTCGCTGTTTCCATCAGCTGTCCAAAAGCCAATAGCAGTTTGGGAATCCGAGGCCCCACCATACCAGTTTGCATAGAGGCTAGTGCTGGAGCTAGCGTCAGTGCTATCAACAGGCTGCAATTGGAAATGGGCTGGATAAGAAGTTACAGAAGATATCTTCCACGGATGCGCAGCTGTTTTGTCGGTTATACTTACTCCCTTTCCCGCTCCAACTGAAAGGGTAGTATTGTAATAACTCAAATAGGTTTTGTCTGTAACATTATAAATGTAATATTCTCCATCATTGCTACCTGCGAAGAATGCGAACTGATTGGCAGATTCTGCCGCCACACTCTTTCCGAGAGTTCCCCAATACCAGTTCTGATTAGTACGTCCACCGTGAATCTTGTACACGTACTCTGGACTGTCTGTACTTTCAGACACATAAATCTCGTCTGCCCACGCTGTCATCGACAGCATCAGCGAGAAGAGAAATAGCATAAAGAGTTTAGTTTTTCTCATAGGATTTGAATTTTAGTTATTAATCAAGTTAGCGAATTGGTGTCGGTGAAAGCGCACGACTGCGCACAACGCACTAAGCCGTGTGCCTGACATGAGGAGTCAAGCACACGGCTCAGTAGGATACATGTTGTGCTGCTGCAAACCCATAGCAGGTTTGCACTCATTTTTACCCCCCCAGTTAGGGCTTTGTCAAGAATGGTTGACAATTTGAAGGTCAATGAAACGTAGCGCAAGTTGCACATTTTTGCTAAGAATTAGTATTACATCACGTTTAGTACCTTATAGTTTTCAACGGATATAGCTTTAATGGGTTTTCACTCCGAGCTATATGTTGGCAAATATATGAACTTTCAAAACATCGTGCAAGTTTTTTCAAAAAAATCGAGTAGGCGAATCTCATGACAAATGAAACTCAAATGCGCTAGAATATAAAGGTAGATTGGCAAAATTAGTGGTTCATTTTTCCGAACACAGAAAAGACAGAAAGCACAGAAAGGATTGGTGATTGGGTTGTCGAACACGGACGGCTCAGATAGTACAGATAAACACTGACAAGAGCTGATATGAGCAACCTTAGCCCTTCCCTTTAGGGAGGGTTGGGAGAGGCTTCCCTCACAAAAAAGCCCCCCGACGGCTATGTGCAGTCGGGGGGCTTTGGGGTTAGGCAATTATGCCTCGTTATTCTTCGTCGAGCAATCCGCCTTGGAAGGCGTTTGAATTAAATTCGAACTCGCTTTTGTTATCACCGGTGATTACGGTAGCGCTGCTCGAAGATGTGTCGCTGCTGTCGTATACTTGCACAGAGGTAGCGATGACGCTGGCAGGAGCGATGCGCACGATGTCCATCGTGGGGGCTATGTATGTCTTTTTGTTATTCATTTCGATATGTTTTAACACGTTATGTTATAGCTTGGTTATTACATGGCGATGAATGTCTTGCCATTCTGGATATACATGCCACCCTTGCGTGTGGAGCTCACCTTGCGGCCCTGGAGGTCGTAGATAGGAGCGTTGATGCCAACGGTAGTTGTGGTCTCGGCAGAGTCAATGCCTGTGGGGTCGTCGGTGAGGGTGATAGGCAAGAACTGGTTGGAGCCAGCTGAAGTTGTGGTCTGGAGCCAGCACTTGTGGCCGGGCAGGGTGATGGTGGTCAGCAGCTTCATGAAGCCGGTGGTATTTGCCGTCTTGTTGGTGGCGAAAGCGTATTTGCCATCGTTGGCAGCACCGGTCAGACTGGTAGCCACTACGTTAGCCACCAGTTTGTTGCCTTCAAGAGCATCTGCATCATCAGCCTTGGTGCTGAAATTCACAGTGGTGCCAGTAGTGCCTTGAATGATGACACCAGTGTTGGCAGGAACTGTTGTGCCTGTGAGTTCAGCAAGGATGACCTTGTTGTCAGACGGTTCTTGATTGATGTAGTAAGCTGTAGCCTCGCTCGGCACGGTCACTGCCACGGGGGCAGAGAATGTAGACCATCCGTTAGTGCCAATGGTAAGTGGGAGGTCGGTAACCTCAACGACGTTGAACTGATAGCCAGTGCCAGTCTGATCAGAACCTGCGCCGTCCACATAGCCTTCTGACTTTGCTCCGTAGAGAGTGCGGTCGTAGTTGTAGATTACATTGAACACGCCATCGCTTTGCTTTTTGAAATAGAACGTGGTTCCTGCAGAACCGAGATCTGCCTGAGTCAGCATATTAGAGCTCATTCCTACGAATCGTCCGTTGCCGAAGCCTAAGAGGTGGGTGCCGGTGAAGTAGAAGATGCGGTTTGCTTCTGTGGCAGTGCTGCTCATTGCCAGACGGCTAGTATTGGACGTTGACAGCTCAGGAGTCAGGTACTGCGAAGTAGATGTTTCCTGAATAGTATAGAAATGGCCAGGTTGCGGCATGGACTTAGCGGTCTCAAGGTTTGGGTCGCTGATTTCCTCAAACAGGAGCGTACTGCCACCGTCGGTAGCCGACGCTGAGTAGTCCCAGACTCCCAGTTGGTCGTTTACGTCGTTGATGTGAGCAACAGATTTTCCGTTAATTTGGAAGACGAATCCTTCAGTGCCGTTGGTCTTCAGTATCAGCGTAGTGCCTTCTGACTGGAATTTGCCAATATCATTGTTATCACCATTGGTGTAGAAAGAAACGTCTGCGCCTGCTGCACGATTGTACATCTTGTAGCCATTGGTCACATCTGCATCCTTCACGAAGCAATACATGCTGCCGTAGTTAAGTTTCTGAGCGGTTGACGTGATATTGCGGTTAGTCTTGTCATAGATATCGTAAATGCAGTTTTTGTTGCTGCGAATGGTAAGGTTGTACCACTTCGTGTCCTCAGCAAACTCACCGTCGGTGATGGTGGTAGCCTTGAAGGGGAATGTTGCGACAATACCGGATTTTGCAATACTTGAATTAATCAATGCAGGTTTGCTGTCCTTCACGGTCACGCCGCTGATGTTGTAACATTGATACCAAGGCATCGCAGCACCGTTGGCATAATCCGTGTTGTTATATACGAGCGCATCTGTATCTTCATATCCGCTTCCCTCGAAAATGACGGTACCAGTCAGGTCCTCTATCTCGGCGAAAGTAAGGTTAGAGCCTACGTCTGTCGTTGCGCCGTCAGCTCGCCAAGTGCCTAAATAGTTGGTGTAATCATGTAGATAGGCATTGTTTTCGCTTCTGGCTTTGAAGAGATTTATCGTCTTCGTGTTATCTGAATTGTGCGACACTGTAAAGTCAAAAACAGTGCCAGTGGTAGTGAATGAGCACGAGCCGTTGCCACTGTTGACCGTGAGATATTTGTCTGGTCCAGCCGCCAAGTTTTGGAATTTGAATCCCGTGAAAATGTCGCCGGTGACCATAAACATGCAGGCAAAGTCATTGGCCGAGTTTTCACTGCTTGCAGGAATACTTGTATCGTTTGTGTACTTGGCATACTTGTTTGTTTCGCGCAATGCTATTTTGTACCAGTGGGTGTCAGAAGAGAACTTGCCGTCAGAAAGAGACGAGGTAGTGAATGGCAATGCAGTTGCCGTTTCGTCTTTGGTATAGGTGTATTCAACTGTCTTGCTCGTATTTACCACTTCTGCTGCTGATGCAGTAGCCGTTGTTGTATAGCCATAGACAGAAGGTACGACGTAGGTGTATTCTGTGGTTGGAGAAACAAATTCCTGCTTTATTGGTGATGTGACATCGCCACAAACAGCATTGTAGATAATTTCCACTACGTCCACGTCCTCAGTTGTCATTTCTACCGTAGCAATCTTGTACTGCGAATTATCGCCATCAGTAGCAATCCAACCTACAACATGATTGCCGCTCACCTGGTCAAAACACTTACCGTTGGAGCCTACGATAGCAACAGTATTGGTATTGACTTTAAGAGAAAATGTTTCAGCACTAGAAGTGGCGTAACAATTACTACTTTGGTTCAGCGGTGCGATGTAGTCGCCGGTTATCACATTCTGGAATGTGTATGCACCAGCCGAGCCACCCACCTTGAAGACAGGAAGATTATTGTAGATCACCTTGCCCGTTGGACAAGCAGTGGAGCTGAGCAACAGCTGATTGCTACGAGTCTTTTTTATGCTTTCAGACGTAAGGTTGCTCAACTGGGCTTGGGCTCCTTCCCAAACATAACTACTAGTTGCATTATTATAAAAAACTACATACGAACCAATCTCCAGTTCAGAAGGTGCGGAGAGTTCTCCGACTGAGGTAACATTGCATTCTGGTGTCTTGGCAGGATAGAGAGCCATAGGCTGTCCGGCAGAATGGGTCTTAAAAGAAGTTCCTTGGTCGGAAGTCCAGTTCACAGACTTGTCTTCATTTCCGATTATCCAAAGTCCTGCGTTTTCAGATGCAGTGGTAGACGGCAACTTAGATGTTGTCGCACCAGCTTCTTCGGCATACACATCGTCGCCACATGCCCCTGACTCACCGTAGACGTAAGTCTTAATCCATACGTATGACTTCGCTGTCGTCAGGTTTCCATTGTAGTCCGCATACAGTCCATCGACGTTGCGCATAGTGCACTTGCCAGTTGAAGCATCAACGACCTCGATGGTCCAGAAGAGACAGGGGTCGTTGGTAGAGAAAGACGACGGCTTGGAACCGTGGTTCACCTTCATAGCAGCATTGGAGCTGTAGAAGAAGCCCGTCCAGTCGTTGGATCCATAGACCCAGCAGGCATCATAAACGAAATACGTGCCGGACTTGAGTTCCGTGGCACGTGTGCCAGGCTTGAAGATGCCTGCTTGTCCGCTGACGCACCATAGCGCAAGCAGACACAAGAATGACAATAATTTTTTCATACTTGGTTTATTTAGGTTTTTAAGGTTAGAATCGTTCTTCATAACACTCTGTCGTCTGATGCACTAGCGAGACTGCAAAGCCATACTCTCCCACTCTACATGGGCATACAAAAAAAACAGCCGTGCAACGGGACACTATGTCACATTGCACGGCTGTCAGGCTGTGTGTGTCAAAATCTGTGGTATGCGCAAAATTACCCCCCCCCTTATGCGTCGTGGCGCACGCATTCTTGGCGCACGTACACAATGCTTGTTGGGTGTTGGGGCAATGGTTCATTCTATCAGTTGGTTACGCAAAGCTTTGACTTCGCTTGGTTAACAATTCAGAAATCTGTTTCAAAACTTTTTCGAATGGCAAAAATAGCAAATTATAGGATAATAGACGAAACTTTCACCCGATTTTTAACACATAATTTATAATTTAGTGGGAGCTTCAAGAAAAGGCTATTAGGCGGTATGAACGTTACATATCATCAGGCATGGCTATTTCTGGAATAATCACATCGGAATCATTTTGCACCGTATTGTTAAAAAACATGCACTAGTATATGGGCATATAGGTGATGCCTTGCTCCGTTGACAAGCCGTATTTTCTTTGGTTCATCAAGAAGGTATGTCTCTAACTGACGTGCAAATTTGCGCTTCAATATAAGTCTGTTACTTTATTAAACGCAATGTTAGTGGTTTTCAGTGGTTTATATGTAATTTTGGGAATTATTCCACTATTTAGCACTACCAAAAAGGGAATTATTCCAACGAAATGAACACTAAAAAAGGGAATTATTCCAACGAAAATTGCACAGGCGAGTGGGCAATGGTGACTATGAGACCGACCGTTCAAGACTAGTCGTTGTCGTCCATGAGTTTGTCGAAGAAGTCATCAAGGTCTTTGTCGAGGTTCTGCATCAGCTCAGAGGTATCGAAGACAATAGTGTCGTCGTCGACCACATAGAGTTCGTTGACTGTCTCTTTGTCACCATCGACTAAGATGAAACTGTAGGGTTTGATGATAGCGAGGTTGTCAAGTCGTTCTGCTCGCTGATGTATCTGCTGGCGGAGCAGTGTCTCGATGCTTGAGTAGAAGTCTTCGGAATCATCGCCAATCCATTCCTCCACAGTATCAAAGAATATGACATTGTCGTCGTCATCGGTGATACGCAAGGTTCCTGTCTCGCCGTTGACCTGCATAATAATGTCGGTCATCAGCGTGCTGTCGGTGGTTTGAGGAAAGTGTTGGCAGACTGCCGAGAGCCCGTTGGCGACGACTTGGAGGGTTTGGTTGGTGCAGTTCATGATTGAATAAGTTTTTACGGAGCAAATTTAGTAGTTTAAGATTTATATGGTAACAAAATTTGGAGAAAAAAGTGAAAAAACTATTACATCAGTGGCAGGTCGCAATCGGGCGCATGCCACAAGTGAATCGGCGCAGTGGGGTCACTGTCGTTCGTCGAGCAGCTGGCGACGATATTTGTGGGGCGACAGTCCAGTGTGTTTGCGCAGATAGGTGCCAAGGAACGACTGGTTGGGGAATCCCGTGAGTTGAGCTATTTCCTTGACGCTCAGCCGCTCATCGCGCAGTAGCACAGTGATGTCGCGGAGCACAGCGTCATCGATATGCTGCTTGGCAGACTTGCCCGTTATATGCTTGCATATAGCAGAGAGGTATTTAGGGGTGATGTTGAGCTGGTCGGCGAAAAACTCGACTTTGCGTCGCCGCGGTGAGACATCGTTGAGTATCTCATAGAATCGGCGAAACGTCCTTTCGGCATTGGTGAAGTTGTAGTCAGCAGCGTTGAGGTGGAGGGCTATGATATTGTGGAACTCATAGAGCATAGCTGCGAAAAGATGGTTCATCATTTCGCGGTGGTGGGGAGTGTCGGGGTTAGAGAGGTGGTGGCGGGTGAGAAAGAGGTATTGCCTAAAGATATCGACCTGCTCATCGGAGAGCTGAATGACGGGGTTGTCGGTGAGATAGAGCAGTATGTCCCAGGTGTTGCGCCCGTCGATGGCTATGAGCGAGCGTGCGTATTGCTGCGAGAGCACCATGATGGAGTATTGGGCATCGTCGTCAATGGCGGTGCGCTCTACGGTTATGCTCGGGCGGAACACGAAGATGTGGTTGGCTGTCATCTCGTAGGACTTGCCGTCGACGCAGAATGAAGCCGAGCCGCGCGTGAGCATGGTTATGGCATAGCTGTCCATCTTGACGGCGATGGGAATGGTCTGGAGATCGCTAATGTCGTCGATGATGGCTATGTTGCAGTCGGAGCATGATGTGTGGACTTGCTTGCCCACGATGTCTTTGGACGAGACGTACATGTTGGGTGATGTTTTTGGGGTTAGATGCAAAGTAAGTGTTTTTCGGTGTGACAGTGGCTATGTGACACCCGAAAAATGTTCGTTTTCTCCTAAAAATGTTTAAGGAGGGAGAAAATGAACACTAAAAGAGTAAAAAAAATATGCCAAGTGTAGTTATTAGTGCGTTCCTTTGCACACAATCCAATATGGGGAAGTCGTGCGCACTGCAGATATGCCAACAGAGAGCAATTCCCCTTGAGGAAAAACAGAACAATATTACGATGAGAACAAAGAAACTGAAATTTTTGGTTTTGCCAGCCTTGGCGCTGGTGATAGCTGCCGGGTGTAAGGGCAATGCCGACACTGCCAGCGAGAAGACAAGCGAAGTGGGTGTGAAGGTGACTGAAGCGACACCTGGCGACAACAGCGGCGGACTACCCTATTCGGGCACCATTGAAGAAGATAATGCTGTGATGGTGAGCTTCGCAGTGCAGGGCACTATAAAGAGCCTTGCGGTAAGCGAAGGACAGCGCATAAGCAAGGGGCAATACATAGGTAGCGTGGATGCCACGCAAGCTGAAAATGCCCTGGCTGCCGCCAAGGCTACGGTGCTGCAAGCCCAAGATGCCTACGACCGCATGAAGCGGCTGTATGAGAGCAAGAGTATTACGGAAATGAAATGGGTGGAGGTGCAGAGCAAGCTGCTGCAAGCCAAGAGCGCAGAACAGACAGCGCAGAAAGCTGTAGCCGACTGCAGGCTCTACGCTCCAACATCGGGCATGGTGGCTGAAAAAATGGCTGAGACAGGACAGAACGTGATGCCTGGCACACCCGTGATTAAGATTGCGGGGACTGATGTACTCAAGGTCAAGATTGCCGTGCCGGAGGGCGAGATGTCACTAATGAAGCCGGGACTGAGAGCAATGGTCAGCGTCGATGCGCTGGACGGCAGACAGTTTGATGCCATAATGGTGGAGAAGGGTGTTGATGCCAATGCTGCATCGCGCTCGTATGACGTAAAGTTCAAGATTTGCGGAGGTCACGAAGGACTGCTGCCTGGCATGGTGGCAAACGTGAAACTGACGGGTTTGAAGCCCCACGGCAACATAACGGCACAACTCACGGTGCCAGCCAACGTGGTGCAGCAAGACTATGACAACCGCACTTTCGTGTGGACAGTGAACAACGGCAAGGCCCACAAGACCTACGTGAGCTGCGGCGAGTATGTGGGCAACGGGGTCGTGGTGAACGGCGGGCTGTCAGCAGGCGACAAAGTCATCGTGGAAGGACAGCACAAGGTGAGCGATGGCACTAAGGTGAGAATTCAATAAGGGAGCCGCACTGAGCACTGTGTGAAAGTAAACGATTGTTGATTTATGGAAAAGAAGAAAAGACTCAACCCAGTGGAATGGGCGATGAAATATCACCAGGTGGTAATACTGGTGGTGTGTTGCCTGATAGCCTTTGGCGTAAGTAGCTTGTCGGAAATGCGCAAGAATGAGTTTCCGGACTTCGTGGTGCGTCAAGGCATGGTGGTAGTGGTGGCTCCAGGACTGACTCCACAAGAGATGAGCGACCGCATAGCCCGTCCGCTAGAGGACTACATATTTACCTATAAAGAAGTGAAGAAGGAAAAGACCTTCACTACGTGCCGCGATGGAGTGGCATATGTGCAAGTGGAGCTCAACGACAATCTGAAGAACAAAGATGAGTTCTGGAGCAAATTCAGACATGGCATCAACGACTTCAAGACGAGTCTGCCCCACAACGTGGTGGCTGTCAAGGTGCTCGACGACTTCGGCGACACTTCGGCAATGCTTGTGACCATGGAGAGTGAGGACAAGACCTACCGCGAACTGAGCGACTATATGGACGACCTGCGCAAGAGATTGAGCCGTGTGGCTGCCGTAGGACGCATGAACGTGAGCGGTGAACAGACGGAGCAGATAAGCGTGACGCTCGACCGCGAGCGTCTGACCAAATACGGACTTTCAGAACAGGTTGTGGCTGCCGCACTGAGCCGCAAGGGCTTCGTGACGACTGGTGGCACTATCCACGAGGGAAACCAAAACCTGCCGATACACGTGAAGCACTCGCTCAACACAGTGCGCGACGTAGAGCGACAGATTGTCTACTCTGACACTGAGGGCAACGTGGTGAGACTGAAAGACGTGGCCGACGTGAAGCGACAGTATCCCAAGCGCGAGAGCTACATCACCTACAACGGCAAGAAGTGTCTCGTACTGTCGATTGAGATGAAGAGCGGCGAAAATCTCGTCAAGATGGGCGAAGAGGTCAACGCTGTGCTGGAAAAATTCCAAGCCGAGGAACTGCCGGAGGGAGTAAAGCTGTCGCACATCACCGACCAAAGCAAGGTGGTCAGCGACAGTGTTGACAATTTCCTCCACGAACTGCTCATAGCTATAGGGGCAGTGATATTGGTAGTGATGCTGCTGTTGCCATTCCGCTCGGCATTGGTAGCAGCCATGACTATTCCAGTGACGATATTCACCTCGATAGGTCTGTTTCACGCTTTCGACATAGAGCTCAACACCGTGACGCTGGCAGCGCTGATAATGACCTTGGGAATGATAGTGGATGACTCAATAGTCATCATCGACAACTATCTGGAGCAACTGGGCCAGGGTGTGGACCGGTGGACAGCAACGATAAAGAGCGCAACTCGCTTTTTCAAGTCAATACTGTCAGCCACGCTGGCCATCAGCATCACGTTTTTCCCGTTCCTGCTCACCACCAAGGCTTTGCTGCACGACTTCTTGCTGTCGTTTCCGTGGGCAGTGACGATAGTGCTGTTCGTCAGCTTGCTGATGGCACTGCTCTTCGTGCCGTTCCTGCAATACTGTCTGATACGCAAACCTGTGGAGAAAAAGGTCAAGGGATTCTCGCTGCTTGACTTGCTGCAGAAATACTATAACTGGTTGATAGACCTATGCTTCAGATTTCCCAAAACGGTGCTGGCTCTCGGAGTGGCATCGGTAGTGGTGGCTGTGATGATGTTTGGTTCGCTGCCACAGGAACTGCTCCCACACGCCGACCGCAACCAGTTCGCAGTGGAGATATATTGTCCGGCAGGCACCGACATCACTCAGACCGCCGTGGTGGCTGACTCGATGGAGAGGGTATTGCGCCGCGACGACAGAGTGGTCTCGGTGGCATCGTTCCACGGCTGCTCGTCGCCCCGATTCCAGACTTCCTACGCACCGCGCATTGCTGGCAGCGGCTATGCACAGTTCATTGTCAACACCACTGGTGTGAAGCCCACGGTTGCCCTGCTTGACGAATATGCCGACAAGTGGGCGGACGCATTCCCCGGAGCCCGCATACGCTTCAAGCAGTTGAGCTACTCGCCTGCGGTCTATCCCGTAGAGGTGAGGCTGAGCGGTTACAACACCGACTCACTCATGGCCGATGCCGCGAGAGTGGAGACAGTACTGAACTCCGTGAAGGGGCTAAAACACGTACACTCAAACTTCGGCGAGATGCAGCCCGTGGCAAATATCGCCGTGAAGCCCGACGACGCATCGCGCTTGGGCATATCCAACACCACGGTGGAGGCAAGTATGGCGATGGGCATGGGCGATGGAGTGCCCGTGACTACGGTGTGGGAAGGCGACTATGCCGTACCCGTAGTGGTCAAGTCGACACACTCCGACTCAGCCACCGCCGGTGACCTTGAGAAAGAGCCAGTGGCATCGCTCGGAGGAGTAGCCAGTGTGCCATTGCGACAGGTAGCCAAGGTGGAGCCTGGGTGGCAGCGCTCGCAATTTGTGACCCGTGGGGGAGTGCCCACCATCACGGTGCAGGCCGACGTAGTGCGCGGACAGAACGCCATGGCGGCATGTAGCGAAGTGATAGAGCGTCTGACGGATTTCCACCTGTCGCCCGATGTCACGATGAGCTGTGGTGGCGAGTGGGAAGACAACGCAGAGAAAGCACCACCCATCATGAAGGGGTTGGCTATCGCTGCTATCATGATGTTCTTCATCATGTTGGCCCACTTCAAAAATGTCAGAGAGTCTGCCCTACTCTTTGCCTGCTTGTCGCTATGCTTGCTGGGTGCCTGCTTGGGCATCATGATTCACGGATGCTCGCTAAGTGTAACAACGGTATTGGGCATCACGTCGCTCATGGGCATCGTGGTACGCAACGGCATCATAATGCTCGACTTTGCCACAGAACTGAAGACTTCGGGCGAGTGCAACACCTTCCGCGAGGCTATACTAGAGTCAGCCAAACGACGCATGAGCCCTATATTCCTGACTTCGGCGGTGGCATCAATGGGCGTAGTGCCCATGATTTTGGGCAACAGCAGTCTGTGGAAACCAATGGGATGCGTCGTGTGCTATGGCACTCTGACCACCATGATATTTCTCCTCACAGTGTTGCCTGTGGCTTACTACCAGATTTTCGGACGCAAAGACAAATAGAACGACTATGAAGATAACAACTAAACACAGGGTGGCAGTCCTCCTGCTGGCGGTGGTGTGCACAGGGGTGTGCGCAAATGCACGTCAGACTCTGTCGCTCAAAGACTGTCAAGAGCGCGCGCTAAAGAACAACGCCAAAATAAAGAGCGCCGGTATGGATATACGCATGGCGCAAGAGAGCAAATCGATGGCTCGCAGCAACTACATACCAACGGTGTCAGCCAACATGGCTGCGTTTGAGATCTCTGACGACTTGGTCAGCATAGACTTACCCACAATTTCTGGACTAGGCTCGCTAGGCACTATGGGCATGATTAACAACGGTCGCATGGGCGGTGTGACTGCCACGATGCCCATCTATGCTGGCGGCAGGATTCACAATGCTAATAAGTTGGCAGAGTTGGCACTGGAGACCAAGAAACTGCAACTGGAGCAAAACGAGAGTGAGGTGCGGCTCACCACCGCACGCTACTACTGGCAGACTGTGAATCTCAAAGCGCGAATTGAAACGCTCGACCGCATTGATGCCCAATTGGCGGAAATCCACAAAAATGTCAAGATGGCGGTAGATGCCGGTGTAGCGCTGCAGAACGATTTGTTGCAGGTCACGCTGAAACAAAACGAGCAAAGCTCAATGCGCCTGAAACTCAACGATGCGCTGAGCCTGTCGCGCATGCTGCTCGCACAATACATAGGTATGGGACTCGACAGCGTTGACACCGAGGACTTGCCCGACTACTCCATGCCGTCACGTCCTGATGCACTCTATACTAATCCGACTGAGGCTTTGCCACACACAGCAGAATACCGCATGATGCAGTGTGGGGTGAACGGCGGTCAATTGCAACAGAAACTGGCACTGGGAAAAAACCTACCGACACTGTCTCTAGGTGGCGGTTTTAGCTATATGAATATCCTTGATAAAGATCGGTCACTGTGGCACGGATTCGCCACCCTGTCCGTGCCCATCAGTGCATGGATAGGCGGCACCCACGAAGTGCGACGCCAAAAGATAGCAGTAGAAAACGCCCGTCTTTCGCTACAAGACAACTCCGAGATGATGCAACTGCAGATGACCGACAAATGGAACAAAGTCAACCAAGCCTACCGCCAGCTGGCGATAGCTCTGGAGAGCATTGCCCAGGCTGAGGAAAACCTACGATTGCAACGCAACCAATATGATGCTGGAGTGCGCACCATGAGCGATTTGCTCGAAGCACAGACCCTCTACCAACGCAGCCGCAACCAATTTGTCGATTCACGTACAGACTACGAGGTGTGTTGCGCTGAATATTTGAAGGCAACGGGTCGCTAATGCATCGTTATTATTGTGCCGGAGCGTTGACTGGTGTCGTAGTCGTTTCAGACTTGACAGCTGGTGCAGACTCTTCCGGTGCAGCTGGTGCTGGGGTTGTTGTGGCAGGTGCAGCAGTATTCTGTATTTCTTCCGTTTCGCTACCTTCGGGAAGAACGTCTGGTTCGGGTTCTTCCACGCTCTCAACCGCTTGAGGTTGCTCGGTCACTACTGGGGCGGCACTTGGCATCGTGTCGGCGCTAAGTTCGGGAATTGCACTGGTAGAGTCGGAGTCTTCAGCACTATTGGTGTTAGAGCCAAACTTGTTGTTCGCCAACATTACGAGACACACGAGGGCGAGAACTATTACTACAGCTATAAGAGCGTATAGAACCGCATTATTCTGTGTGCGTTGCTGCCGCGGGCGGTAGTCTGGCTGCTGCGAGGCTGCAGATTGAGGTGTGGCAGGCTGTGGTTGAGTCTGTGGCTGTGGTGCTGGAGCGACTTGGCTCTGGTTGGGTGCTGCGTTGCTGTCATTGGCAACTATTGGTGCTTGCTGCACTGGCTGTTGTTGGTTAGCAGAGTCTTTGAGAACTTCGTCTGTTGACAAGCCGCATTGCGGGCAGTGGGCAGCGCGGTCAGAGAACACTTTGCCGCACTCCGAACATTTTATCAGTGACATAATGTAGTATGTTTTTTCGGTAATACTCTGCAAATGTAAGATATTTGCTACATTCCGCCAAAACAAACATACACATTTCTGTTGTCATGACAATTAGAGCACAAAATTGAGGACTTTGAAGAACCTTATCGTTGCTGTCAGTTCTTTGGCAAAGCACCAAACCTTTGCAGCACATAATAATACCTCGAGTCTTGTAAGGATGTATTAAGAGGATTCACGCACCGCCAGAGTCTCGTTTAAGACAAGTTGGATGTGCGTCTTTTGGTTTCTTCAGTACACAGCTATTGCCTTTTCAAGTTATTATCATGTTGCGCCTTATGTCACTTGCGCCAGAAGCGGTAATGCCCCGAATTTAGGCACAGAATGACCTTGCCGTCGGAATAGGTTCTTGAGGTCACGCCTTTCTTGCCTGTCAAGATTTTCAAGTCGCTCATTTCATTGACGGGCAGCACGAATGTCGCTGTAGTATTGGCGGGTATGGTGAACGTGATGTCGGTGCCTTCAGTGGTGGAGGTCCACTCGCTGCTGATTGGACCATAGACTGATTCGAAACCGCCCTTCACCCTGCCAAAAGACTTGTTGATTTCAGGCTGCATCACTATGTGCTTGTAGGCAGGCTGGGCTTCGTCGCGCTGTATACCCAGATTGTGAGACATTATCCACTCCTCCACTGCGCCGTAGGCGTAGTGATTGAAGGAGTTCATACCAACGTCCCCAAAGCCTTCCTTGATAGTGTAGGAGTTCCAGCGTTCCCACATCGTGGTAGCGCCCTGTTTCACGGGGAATAGCCACGATGGATATTCTGTCTGTGTATAGAGCGTGTAGGCGAGGTCGCTGCAGCCGTTGTCAGAAAGCACGTTGAGGATATAGGGAGTGCCTAAGAAGCCTGTCTGTATGCGATTGCCATCTGCCTTTATCTTGTCGCAGAGGCGCTTAACGGCTTTCTGCTTGAGTTCATTTGGAATGATGAGAAACTCGAGTGGAAGAATGTAGGAGGTCTGGGTATTGATGCGGGCGTTGTCAGCATCGCCGGCAATAGTGTATCCCTCGTTGTCAAAGAATGTGCGGCAGAAAGCTTCGCTGATTTTAGTGTAGAGGTCAGCATAGTATTGGGCATCGGCATCGTAGCCGAGAGCTTTGGCCATGACTGACATTAGGCGAGCATCATAGCCAAAGAACGCTGTGGTGAGAAGCGACACCCGAGTATAGACGGGCGCCACCCAGTCGCCCCAATGACTGGCATTGGGATAGATATAGTCTTTGGTCTGTTCTTCTAGTCTCTTCATGAAGGCTTTCATCGAAGCGTAATGTTCGCTG
Organism: Bacteroidaceae bacterium; assembly: GCA_963600315.1. Lineage (GTDB taxonomy): Bacteria > Bacteroidota > Bacteroidia > Bacteroidales > Bacteroidaceae > UBA6382. The sequence continues at coordinate 16,161 of CAVCAW010000061.1, forward strand.
ATAAATTCTTTGTCGCCATATTGTTGATACATTTGCCACGGAATAATCACAGTGAAATCGCTCCAGCCGCACCCACGATTGGTTGTCGACTCAATGTGGGCATTGTCTGCGCCCTGGCTTGTGCTTCCCATAGCGGGATAATAGCCTCCCGTGTCACCGCTCAAGCTCTTTTGGTCGCGCACGGTGTAGAACCAGCGTTTGTAGAACGGCTCGGTCATCATGTTGTAGGTAGCAGCACGACAGAAGACATTGGCATCGCCGGTCCAACCCAAGCGTTCATCGCGCTGCGGACAGTCGGTAGGCACTGCGAGGAAATTGCTGCGCTGACCCCACACGATGTTATTAAAAAGTTTGTTGACATCAGCATTGGCACTTTCGTAGTGGCTCAGTTGGTCGCCGACTGACTCAAGGACGATACCCTCAACATCGGCAAGGGCGGGCGGCGTGTCGACGCCGTCAATTGATATATAGCGATAACCGTGTTGCGTAAAGGGCGGTTCGAAGGTCTCGCCCGCCGAATCTCCTCTGCAAGTATAGTAGTCGGTGGAGATTGCCGAACGATAGTTGTCCATATACATTTGCCCACGATTTTTCTCATAGTCTTCTCTATTGAGTGGAGCACGTGGATTTTCGGGAACTTGGTCGGGAAACAGCATCTCAGCAAAGTGCAGCACTATCTGTTGTCCCCGCTTGCCTCGAAGATTCTTGATGCGCGGCACACCGGCAAAGTTCTGTCCCATGTCGTAGATATAGCGGTCACCTATCTTCTTCACAGATTTGGCTTTCAGGGTGATATTGTTGCGAATCTTCATTCCTACATAACCCTGAATCTCAACATCGGGGGCGGGAGCAGTCACGACGACCACGTTACTCCACGCCGTGTCATCAAATGCTACGTCTTTCCAACCTTCAATTTCACGTCGCGCATCATAAATCACTCCGTGATAAAGATTGTCTACAAACAGTGGGCCACCATTGAAGACCTTCCAGTCTTGGTCGGTTACGAAACTTTCGGTAGTGCCGTCATCATAGGTCACTCGCAGCATTGCCATTGCCGAGGGCTTGTAGCCATACTGGTCAGACCACTTGGAGCCTGCCCAACCCCAACCTGTGCAGAACCAGCCGTTGCCTATCTCCAAAGCCAAGGAGTTGTGCCCCTTGGTGAGCATAGGGGTCACGTCATAGGTGTCATACATGATACGGTGGCGATAGTCAGTCCACCCTGGAGCCATGTAGGCATCGCCCACCTTCTTGCCGTTGATATAGAAGTTATATAAGCCCCGTGCTGTAGCATAGAGACGTGCGCTCTTGACCGCCTTGGACAGACCAATCACCTTGCGCATCTGCGGCGCATTGACTTCTGAATTGAAGAACCAGGTTGTGAGTTTGCCGTTGCCTTGAGCGTTATAGGTGTTGCTGTCGGTGGCAAGACACACGTTCCACTTCTTATTGCTCAGCGAGATATGCGAGAACTGCGCATCGAAACCATCTTCTTGCCTATAGCCTATGCGATAGAGGAAATTGTCGCGACGGCCAGCAGTGTCGCGCTTTGAGTAGATGTCAAACGAGGCTTTGCCGTCGTTAGTCTTGAGTTGCTGTCCATCGAGGCTCACCGCCACATTATAACTCCTCCAGCCACAACACACAGTTAGCTTGACATGATGCGTTATCGTCTCTTGCGATGTTATCGTGTTGGAGATATCTATGTTTTGGTATTCTATGGTCTTGTTGTTGAGCACTGCGCCTGCCTTGAACTTTGCAGGGGCTCGAGTGTCAATGGTGACATAGCAGTAATCGCGCTCCGACTTCTCGCCAAAAACAAATGTGGCAGGACCAGCTTTACCCACACTCTTGACATCATATTCCAGTATATAGTCTGCGCTGTAGGGCGACACCTGATTGAGCGGTGAGGCAATCCACTGCGCACCGTCCCATTCGCCGCCCAGGAGTCCTGTTTCAAACCACGTGGTGGGCGATACGATGTCGTGCTTCTTTTCGTCAGTAACAGTCACTCGCCAATAGTAGCGCGAGCATGGTTTGAGAGTAATTCCATGATACTTGATGCCTACCGACACATCTGAGTTGTTCTTGCCCGAATCATAGACATATCTGCCAGCATTGAGGTCGTCTTGGCTTTCTGCCACCACCAGGCGATAGGCTGTCTGCGCTGCACCATAGCGGTTGCTGCGCATCTGCCATGCGAACTGCGGTTCTGCCACATCGATGCCTATAGGTGTGGCCAGATATTCTGTAGTGAGTCGTTCGATGGTCTGGGCTGCGATGCCCAGCGACACCACCAGCAGCACCAACAAGAGCAATAGTCTTGTTCTTCATAATGACGTATCAAGTATCAATAAGTTGTATCAATAATATGTAATACGGCGGCACTGCGTCACAGCTTTGTGACCGGCTGCTGTAAGCAGCCTCCGTGTCCAATTGCCAACTTTGTCAACCGAGAGAACCTTGACGGCTATGTGAGCCGCAGTCTTGCCGCCAACAGCCACGTCTACCGACTTGAGTCTATTGTCTTCGTAGGCAAAAGAGCAAATGGTGTCACCCATAGTCCATGACTGGACCATGCCTGATTCGTCAAACAATGCAGACATTACCATGTCACCATCAGGATGCGTGAAGGCACGCACCGTCCCCACGGTGTTGCGCACCGCAAGAAGGGTGTCGCTGCCCAACGTGGGAAACGTCTCGCAGAGTCCGGTGGGCGAAAACAAGATGCTATCAGCACTGCCGGCAGTGGCAGAGAGACCATACTGTGACAAGAAGCCGTTGGGGTATACCACACAGCGCACATTGCCTTTAAGGTCATAGAGCGTGAGGTCGCCAGTAGTAAGATTCTTATGGTATTCTTCGGCACGCTGCGCCTGAGTCTTCTCGGCAGACGACCTACGTCCGCCACACGACCACAGCGCTCCAACGACAGTTGTCATACACAGCACCCCCACCACTCTTGACATCACAAGTTTCATAGGCTAGAACTGCACTGTGTCGGGCAGAGCATTGCCGTATGCCGACTCGGTATTGTCTGTCTGCATGTCGTCGGGAGCAGAAACGATACCGCCATCGGGAGTGGTCGACATCTCCTTCATACACTCAGCGTAGATAGAGTCCACTTTCATCTCCCTTACATACTTGATAAGGCTATTCATCATCTCCTGCAAATCTTCATCGGAGAGTTTGGTGCAATACTTGTCGAGGGCACTGCGCGCTTTCGCCACACTCTCAAAGTCACGTTTTTCGAGTCCATCCTTGAGTTTTTCGCAATAGTCTTTAGCTATGGCGTCATTGCTGCGTCGACAGCCCTGCATACAGCCTACGACAAGAGCCGCAGCCATGATGATAAGTAATTTCTTCATATCTTCGTTATTGTTTTGAATTGTCGATGTGATTAACTGCCTCTATTTCCAACTCACCAAAGAACTGCGGCATGTGGAAGTTAGGCTTGTCGTTGGTTATCGGCGACCACGACAGGAAATGTGGTTTGGGCAAGCCGTCGCCACACTTATAGAAGTTAGCTCGCATAGCGCACCGTCCCGATGCAAGCGACTGCTGGATGTCATGATGCCAAAAGACGCTGAAAGGTACTACCAGTGCTACGTGCCACGGCTCGTTGTTAGGGTGTTCGTCAAACGGAATGCGCCCCAACGACGACCAGCGGCCCACCTGCTCCAGCAGCTCTGCTGGGGCATGCTCTTTCTTCACACTGCCCCCGCGTGCGCCAAGCAGCACAGTGCCGATACAATTGCACTCCAAGTTATAGTAGACCTCATCAGAAGGATTGGGAGCGAGGAAAAATTCCATACACGAGTCGGTCCACACCTCACCATTGTCGTTAGCAAAGCAAGCTCTCACGGTCTCCTCGTCCGACACATATTCAAGCAGAAAAGCATCCACAGTGCAGGCAATGCGAAAACTCGAGCGAGGTGTATAAGGATAGTCCGCCGGCCAGTTGTTGCAGCCGACCGTTTGCCACGTCACTCCACCTCTGTCGAGCAGCAGCGAGATGCTCTCGGCCCGGGGTGTAACGACATCGATGAAAGTAGCATTCAGGTGTTTCATTGCTGTAGGGTGAATTTGCACTTTTGAACATTGCGGCTGTCGGGGCCTATCATGACCTCAAAGTCACCAGGCTCTGCCACGTAGTTCAGATTATAGTCATAATATTTCAGTTTCTCAGGAGTAAGGGTGAAGGTAACCGTCTTGCTCTCGCCAGCCTTGAGCGCCAGGCGACTGAAGTCCTTGAGTTCCTGCACCGGTCTCGTTGATGATGACACCAGATCGTGGATATAGAGCTGCACAATCTCCACCCCATCGCGCGAGCCAGTGTTGGTCACCGTCACGCTAGCTTCTATAGAGCCATCGGGACTCATCGTGTTGGCCGACAGCGTCACAGGGCTATAGCTGAACGTGGTGTAGCTCAGGCCATATCCGAAGGGGAACAAAGGGTCGTCTGACACGTCGATATAGTTAGCTCTGTATTTGGTATACCATCGTCCTGTGGGCAGCGGGCGACCTGTATTTTTGTGGTTGTAGTACAGAGGTTCCTGCCCTACTGTCTGCGGGAAGGTTGCAGTGAGCTTTCCACACGGGTTGCAGTCGCCGTAGAGCGTAGACACCACCGCACGGGCAGCCCGGCTACCGCCAAACCACACATCAAGGATGCTGTTGACATTCTGAGCCTCCCACGCTATCGACATGGGGCGGCCGTTGCACAATACCAGCACCACCGGTTTGCCCAGCTTACACAGTTCGCGTAGCAAATCGCGCTGTGCGTCAGGCATGCCGATGTCGGCACGCGAAGCACCCTCGCCACTCATATTGGCAGTCTCGCCCATTACAGCCACTATCACGTCTGACTGCTTGGCGGCTTCCAAAGCCTCGGCGCGCATCTCCTCAGATGGGCGGTTGTCGATTTCGGGATAAGCGGCATGGCGATTGAGCTTGTTGTCATAATATATGTTGCAACCCTTGGCATAAATCAGTCTACTGGAGTCAAGGCGTGCCGTCAGTTCCTCACGCACGCTTGGGGTCAGGCGCCAGTCTCCTTTCATATACCAGCTGCCGAGAAGTTCCCCATGGCTGTCAGCTAGCGGACCAATGAGAGCCACCTTCTCCGTTCCCTTGAGCGGGAGGATGTTGTCACTATTCTTGAGCAGCACGAAAGATTCTTGCGCTATCTTTTCCGCCAGTTGCAAATTGGCCTCTGTATACACGCTATTGGCCTCACGCTCCTCATCGCAGAACTTGTAGGGGTCATCAAAGAGTCCAAGTTTATATTTCGCCTCGAGAACGCGTCGGCAAGCCTGGTCGATGGCATCTTTGTGTTTCTCCGTGAGCGTATTGATATAGGTCTCGCTAATCATGTCCATGTCCAGTCCGGCAGCTATCGACACTTCAGCCACCTTGTCGATTGGGGCCACGCCGTGGCGTACCAACTCACTAACACCAGTGTAGTCAGACACCACGAATCCGTCAAATCCCCATTGCTTGCGCAACACATCGGTCAAAAGCCAACCATTGCACGAAGCAGGCAAGCCGTCCACGTCGTTGAACGAAGCCATGATCGATGCAGCACCCGCCTCCACTGCAGCCTTGTAGGGAGGAAAATAGCTGTTGTACATCGTGTGGCGGCTCATGTCGGCAGCGGCATAATCAAGACCTGCCTCAGCACCACCATAGAGGGCGAAATGCTTGATGCAGGCGAGCACCTTGTCGTGTCCTTTGAAAGTACCATCGCCCTGTATGCCTTCTACCATAGCGCGAGCCACGCAAGACCCGAGATAGGGGTCTTCGCCTGCGCCCTCCACTATGCGCCCCCACCGCGCATCACGACAGATGTCCACCATGGGACTGTAAACCCAGCACAAACCAGAGGCGGCAGCTTCGGCAACCGCTGCTGAGGCAGCACTGCGTATAGCCTCCATGTCCCAGGTGGCACTCATGGCCAGTGGCACGGGAAAGGTGGTCTTGTAACCATGAATCACGTCAAGCCCAAAAAGCAGTGGGATACCTAAACGTGTATTCTCGACCGCCACCTGCTGAGTGCGGCGTATGCGCGCTGCTCCCGCCATGTTCAAGACTCCACCAACCATGCCATCACGGAGCATAGTCTCAAAATTACTATTGCTACCACCCTCGCCCGTCACAAAGTCGCTTTGGGTCAAGAGATTGAGTTGTCCGAGTTTTTCCTCGAGCGTCATTTTTGACATCAGCTTCGAGATGAAGCGGTCTGCCTTGGAGTCAGATGCCGCCGTAGCAGCCACGAGGCACAATGCACTACCGATGAGCGAAAACAAGATTTTGCTAATTGAGGTCATGATTCGTTGTTAGTTTTGTAGGTTGCAAATTTAGTACAATTATCTTATATGAAAAAAGGAAGTGCGGCTACCACCCTTGCACTAAGCGAGGTGGCAGCCGCACTGGCTGTTGCACTTCCGGCAAGCCTCTTTCAGAATTCAATTATTCTGCGAGGATCCGGCGTATCTGTGCCTGGAAAGCTTTGCTTGCAGCTCCGCTGCCCACGATAGCATTATATATTTCTACCACATCGGCAGAGTTGACAGTTCCGTTGCCGTCAACATCAACAGTACTTTGTGAAGCGCCTGATGCAGCACCACTAAGTATGTAGTTGTATACTACCACGATGTCAGCAGAGTTGACAGTGCCGTCACCATTGACATCACCCTTCGTGTTCACCTTGATAGAGCCCATGCCCTTGACTGTAAGAGTGAGAGCAGTCTCAACGCCGCTCACCTCACCAGTGTAGTAGGAAGGAATGATGGCACCCGTATGGGCAGATATGCCTACTTTGCCTGTAGCTGCCACGAGCTTGTTGGCAGAAGAATAGACATCACCCTCGCCGATAAGCTCAGAATACAGCATACCATAGATACCATTGTCAGGAGTAGCCTTGTCGGTCACGCTTGTCGGGAACGGGAAGAGGAGTTCGTTGTCCTCAGCTTCAGCTTCGGGATCGCCGACAATGAGCAGGCAAGATTCACCAGCCTTGGCAGAAGTCTTCTCATAGAACTCGATGGTAGATGTTCCGTCTTCGCTCTGTGTAATCTTCTTGATACCATAGAGGTGGGCATTGTCATTGAGAGAAATATCTTCAATATTGAACGGCAGGGCGATGATGTCGAGCATGTTGGTCTTGAAGTCCTTGATGGCTATCATCTCAGTAGCTTCGGGATCAATTTCAGTAATCTTCCATGAGGAAGCTGTGCCTACTACTGGTTTGCCGAATGCCACCTTGTCTTCGCTGGCTGACAGACCGTAGTTAAAGCTGTTGGCATCACCTTGTGGAATGAATGAATAGGAGTCGTCACCGATGAAGCTAATCTCATAGGATGCACCCGTGAATGACTGCTTTGCGTTGACACCGCTCTTCACAAAGTCTCCCAGATAGAAGCCGGTACCCATATTCTGAACCTTGAAGCCACCATTGGCTGCAGGAACGAATGTCCACATGCTATAGGGGTCATAGGTGTAGGCGGCAGAACCATCTTCGTTGAGTTTGCCTACCCCTACTTCGCTGTCGCTTGAGTAGCCGCTCATATAGAGAGCCTTGCCGCTGTTAGTATTGTCGGCAGAGTTGTCGCTATTAGTGATGAAATACCACTTGCCTGTCTCGAAGTTCTTCACGTGAGCGAGGAACTGGGCGCGGGCTTCGGTAAGAGTTGCTATCACAGCGTCGAGGTCTGACTTGGAGATGTTACCCTTGAGTCCAGCTGCCTTAGCTGTGGCAATGGCCTCCATGAAGTTCGTAATCTCGTCTTCGCTGTCTACCTGTCCGATGGCAGTACCTACTGTAACGTTTTCAGTCAGAGCATTGCACTCGGCGATAAGGTTGCTGAGCACGGTGGTGTCAGCATAGAGAGCCTTGACAGACTCAATAGCGGCGCGCATAGCAGTGAGGTCGTCTTCTGTAGCGCTGTTGCCCTCTACTACGGAGCGCATAGCGTTAATCTTTTCAAGCAAAGCGTCTGCCACGGTGCTCATGCCCTGAGCCGTGTAGTACTGCGAAGCGTTCTCGACTAAGGAGCAAGCATAAATCTGGAACTCTGACATAGTGAACGTCGTACCACCACTCTTGTTGGCTACCACTTCATAGCGCAGATATTTGTATTCTGCACCGAGGTCTACAGGAACCATGATAGGATCTTTAAGGTCGCCCATCTGGATTTCCTTTATATATGTCCAGTCACCACCATTGACGGTGTCGTTGGTAGCATATATCTTAACGAGGTTAGGACGTTCAGACTCACCCCATTCTCCAGCATTAGGATAGGTAACGGAGGCAGCGCGGCGCTCGTAGGAGAAAGTCACTTTCTGCTGCGGATTGGATGCGATGGAGATGTCAATGTGACCACGACCCTGCATATAGGTAGTGTCGTTGTCGTCAATCAGATAAGAATATTTGTCTGCGAAGGCTACACCCTGCTTATTCACGGTAGAGTATTTCAGCTGAGCGTCAGCATCGGTAATGAGGGCATCGTCAATGCTTGTTTCATAAACAAACAGATTGTCGTAGAGCGAAGATGCCTCTTCTGACAGAGACTTCAATTCTGCTGTGCGGTCAGCCTGAGCCTTTTCCTCAATAATGCGGTCAAGCACTGCTTGGTCAGTTATCTTCCTCAGAGTCCATGTCCACTCAGCGTGAGCTACGTTGCCGCCCGAAGTCGTTTCTCCGTTGTAGGCCCATACATAGTTAGGACCTGCGCTTGTTCCGGAAGCGTTGGCATAAGGACACATTGTCCAACCGTTGGTCTTGATATAGCAAGAGCCTGTGCCGTTGTAGAAATAGAACGTAGATGGATACTCCTTCTCAGCTGTAGCTGCAAACGGCTTGCAGAAGCCGGCAGGGGCACCGAGATAGAGGTCGGTCTTGACGTTGCGTACAAACCAGTTGGAAGCAGTGTTGGGCGATATGTAGAACACAAACTTGATGTCGTTCTCGTCGAATGCGCCCCAATACACTTGCTGGGCTGTCTCATTGATATACATAGCCTTCTCTTGAGCACCGTTTGCGGCAATCTTGGCATTGTCGTTCACAATGTAGTAGTAGCCCTCACTCACAGAGATGAGAGAGTTGGCCATGTTCTTATAGGCAACACGGAGATTGTTATAGGCTTCCTCCAACTCTGCGTCAGTAGAGCTCGGTGTGTAGCATACAAGCAATGCCTGCTGCAGAGTATTGTTGTAGGTCTCGATGATGTCGGCATCATAGTAACCTGGGTTTGTGCCTGCCACAAAATCTGACGAAGCTGTGCTGTAGAGATCGATGAGGTTTTCAAGTTCATCGCGATAGTCCTTTTCATAGCTTGTAGAGAACACATCCCACTGGATGGTGCTGGTGTATTTCCAAGTGATTGCACGAGGACTAGAGGCAGCGTAATTCCAGTAAGCCAGGTAGCAATAGTCGCTCTCGGAAGGTGAAGCACTGAATGCCACTGAGTTTTCATCCCACACAGCATCATCGTTTTTCGACCATTTGGTGTAGCTGTCTTGCTTCTCGTCATACCATGGAATAGGCTCACCACAACTGAGTATCTGGAAGTTGCCGGCATTGTCGATAGACTCGCTTGCACCCTGACCATGGTTGGTCCAGTCGTAATAATTCTTGCCAATGTACTTGCCCGACTCTACGAGCTTCATGTAGAACGTGGGAGCACCCGTGCGCAAGTCAGCGGGACCGCTCTCAAAGGTAATAACTGCCGATGCGCCGAGACCCATACCCTTAGCCACCATCACTCCAAGGTCAGAGTGGTCGTCATCAGCTGCCTGAAGGTAGTAGTCAGAACACGCCTCAGAACCGGCATATCTAATCACCACCGTGTCGCCCGCCTGGATTTGGGATGCGTTCTTTTGTTCGCCCACAACCCAACGGGCACTCATGGTAGTCCATAATGCTGACAGGACCACCATCATTGCAACAGTAAAAAATTTTTTCATTATAAAACGGTTAAATGATACATAAATTTCTCTAATTCAACACTCGTCAACACCTCTTGCCAATCTGTGCGTTTCATGGCATCAGTCGTTGTTTATGACAGCCCGACTTGAGTGGCGGAACGCCAACGGAGTAGTGCCTATGCGCTTACGGAAAAGACAGTTGAAAAGGGTCACTGACTTGAAGCACGTAACCACTGACACTCTTTTGACCGACAGGTTTGTGTCCTTGAGCAGGCGGCAAGCCTCCTTGAGTCTCACGTCCTGCAGATAGCGACCTGGGGGTAGCCCCGTGTGGGCTTTGAAGTTCTTGCGAAACGAAGAGTAGCTCATCATCAGGTCTTTTGCCATCTTGCTGAAGTCTATCTCTTCGCCATATTTCTCACCAAGGTATATCTTGGCCATTTCCATTTTATAGACAGCCTCATCGACTCTCACTTCGGGAGTAGCGCTGGAGCACAGCACGAAGCCCAATATGTGCATCCATATTCCAGACAGATACTGCTGGGTACAGATATTACCCTCGTTGGCTATGTCGAGGGCTTCATTGTAGAGCGAAATCAGTCTTTCGCTCAGCCCTACGTTGAGCACGGGAGAGTCCGACGTGAGGAAACCTCCCTTGACTATCTCATCAATCACCGGACCCTTGGCGCCGATGAAGAACTCTTTCCAACCCGTGGTGCGGTCAGGGCTATATGTATGCCACACTCCTGGAAAGAGCACCACCACAGAACCAGCTCGCAGGTGATAGTCAGTTCCTCGGGCATCGGTGTAACGACCCTGACCTTTGGATATATAGATTATCTGATACTGGTCAAGGACTCGGCCCGAAGCGGGATTAAATTCATACCCCTCGGGATGTCCCGGCACCGGATACATTTCGTTGGGCTGCACGTCTTGCGACCCCACTGTTGTTACCGAGAGACCGAACTTATCATCTTGATCAGCAGAAATCAAATATTTAAACGATTCTGACATAAATTGTAATATTTATAATCTCTTATTTCAGAAAATTTCAGAGTTTTTCAGAACTAAACGATTTTCTCGAGTGCAAAAATAAGAACCAAATTCAACCTACAAAGAATTTTAGGCTGATTTTATATCTATAAATTGCCAAATACACAAATTTCTCGTGTTATTCATTCTCTATTCACAAGAAAGGGAGCGTATGCATTAACATACACTCCCTTTCTCGCTTCACGCCAAGCTGTCTATCAATACGCCTGGTCGTGGATACCCTTGACAGCACGGCCGCTGGGGTCGTTCATCTTTTTCCAAGCAGCATCCCACTCGAGCGCCACGCTTGTGGAGCACGCCACCGAGGCCTCTTGATTGACGCAACGCGCAGCGCTGTCGCTCGGGAAATGCTCGGCAAATATGCTGCGATAAAAATATTCCTCCTTGTTGAGCGGAGTGTTGATGGGGAAGCGTTCGGCAGCATGAGCCATCTGCTCGTCGCTGACGGCTTGCGACGTCATGTCCTTGAGCGAGTCAATCCAGCTGTAGCCCACACCGTCGGAGAACTGCTCCTTCTGGCGCCAAGCCACGCTCTCGGGTAGCATGTCGGCAAACGCCTCGCGCACTATCTTCTTCTCTATCATCTTGCCCGGACACATCTTGGCAGACGGATTGAGACTCATGGCTATGTCGAGAAATTCCTTGTCGAGGAAGGGCACACGACCCTCAACACCCCATGCTGACAAACTCTTGTTGGCGCGCAGGCAGTCATACCAGTGCAGCTTGCCAAGTTTGCGCACCGTCTCATCGTGAAAATCCTTGGCAGAGGGTGCCTTGTGGAAATAGAGGTAGCCGCCAAACACCTCATCGGCTCCCTCACCGCTGAGCACCATCTTTATGCCCATGCTCTTGATAAAGCGGGCAAGCAGATACATCGGCGTAGAGGCACGAACGGTCGTAACGTCGTAGGTCTCAATGAAGTAAATCACGTCGCGTATGGCGTCGAGACCCTCCTGCACAGTGTAGTTAATCTCATGGTGGACAGTGCCTATGAAGTCAGCCACCTCCTTGGCCTTGGCAAGGTCGGGCGCACCCTTTAGTCCTACGGCAAATGAGTGGAGGCGTGGCCACCAAGCACGGTCAGTGTTGTCGCTCTCTATGCGCATGGCGCTATACTTCTCTGCAATGGCAGAAATGACCGAACTGTCGAGTCCGCCCGAAAGAAGCACTCCGTAGGGCACGTCACACATGAGCTGACGCTTCACGGCGTCCTTCAGTCCGTCTCTCACCGACTCTACCGAAGCCGGATTGTCCTTTACGGCATCGTAGTTCATCCAGTCACGCTTGTACCAGCGCACCATCTTGCCCTCACTGCCGAGATAGTAGTGGCCAGGCAAAAACGGCTCATAAGTCTCACAGAAACCCTCGAGAGCCTTGAGCTCACTAGCCACATAGACCTTGCCGTCGGCATCGTGACCTATATAGAGGGGTATGACGCCTATCGGGTCGCGGGCTATCAGGAAGTCATCTTTTTCCTCATCATAGAGTGCAAAAGCGAAAATGCCGCTCAGGTCTTCAAGAAAATCGACACCCTTCTCACGATAGAGCGGCAGAATAACCTCACAGTCGCTCTGTGTGCTAAAAGCATACTTGCCGGCATAGCGGTCGCGTATGCTGCGGTGGTTGTAGATCTCGCCATTGACAGCAAGAATCTGACAACCGTCAGGACTGAACAGCGGTTGGCGACCCGACTCAGGGTCAACGATTGACAAACGCTCGTGAACGAGTATCGCACTCTTGCCCGCATATATGCCGCTCCAGTCAGGACCACGATGCCTTATCTTCGACGACATCTTCAGAGCCTTGGTACGCAGAGCGTCCACACCGTCTCTAATATTGAATATTCCTGCTATTCCACACATGACATTTTAGTTTTTGTTTCAGATTACGTATTAATTGTTATCATTCGCAAATCATGACAAAACGACACAAAACAAGCCAAGTTTTATTACGTTTGTCAAGATTTTCGATGCAAAAGTAATCATTTTATCGTTTTTCCAAAAAGAAAACAATCGTTTTTTCACTTTTCGTCACTCATTTTTTAACGATGCGCTGCGAGCGCGCCTGGCAAGGTCACCTCACACCAACCGGGCGCAGGCTCCTAAAACAATGCGACCAACACTCTGTTTCCAAGCACATCGCAACCACCGAAAGCATTGAGCAAGCTTTTGAATTTCGGCGGAAACGGATGAGCGTTTCCCCCGAAACGGATATTATTTTCGGCGGAAATTGAGTTGCGTTTCGGCGGAAACGCAACTGCGAGCTCAACAGATTTTCCACGGAAAAGCTCTGCTGGCAACAAAAGCAAGCCGTCAACAGCGAAGGGACACGGCTTGACAAGAATTTAACATGGCCAGCCAAAAACAAAAAGGATTTTTTTCTTTGCCTTTCGCCCACTTATAGATACCTTTGCACAGAGATGCGCTTGGCACATGCCCATGGCGCACTAATGTTAGCACACAAGACCTATGGTAGAATACAACGTTTCGCTCGAAGGCAAGACTGTACTGGTGACAGGTGCTGCGGGCTTTATAGGGAGCAACCTCGCCAAACGGTTGCTGAGTGACGTGAAGAACATCAAGGTGGTTGGCATCGACTCCATGACCGACTACTACGACGTAGGCATCAAGCTCGAACGACTCAAGGAGATTGAGGCGATGAACCGCAACTGGACTTTCGTCGAGGGTTCGATTGCCAACAAGATGGCGGTGGAACAGATTTTCACGGAGAACAAGATTGCTGTAGTGGTGAACCTCGCCGCTCAGGCTGGTGTGCGCTACAGCATCACCAATCCCGACGCCTACATAGAGAGCAACCTCATAGGGTTCTACAACATCCTCGAAGCTTGCCGCCACCACGAAGTGGAGCACTTGGTCTACGCCTCGTCGTCGTCGGTGTATGGCTCCAACAAGAAGGTGCCCTACTCCACCGATGATAGGGTGGACAACCCCGTATCGCTCTATGCCGCCACCAAGAAGAGCAACGAACTGATGGCTCATGCCTACTCCAAGCTCTACAACATTCCCTCTACGGGCCTACGCTTCTTCACGGTCTACGGACCGGCAGGTCGCCCAGACATGGCTTACTTTGGGTTTACCAACAAATTGGTCAAGGGCGAGACTATCAAGATTTTCAACTACGGCAACTGCAAGCGTGACTTTACCTATATCGACGACATCGTGGAGGGTGTGGTGCGCATCATGCAGCATGCTCCGGAGAAACTGACGGGCGAAGACGGGCTGCCCGTTCCACCTTATAATATATATAATATAGGGAACAGCCACCCCGAGAATTTGCTCGACTTTGTGACCATATTGCAGGAAGAGTTGGTGAGCGCTGGCGTGTTGCCCGAAGACTACGACTTCGAGGCCCACAAAGAGCTCGTGGCGATGCAGCCCGGCGACGTGCCGGTCACTTATGCCGACACCATGCCATTGGAACGCGACTTCGGCTTCAGACCCAACACCAGTCTCAGAGACGGATTGCGCCGCTTCGCCAAATGGTATGCCAAGTATTACGGCACGAAATAGCTGCCTGCACTGGGGGCTGTGGTGCATACTAATCCGGCAAAAATCGTTATTGTAGAAATAGCAGGAGGGAAAGGAATTATTTAGTTTCCACCCGCTGAGTTGTAGCAGGAGAGACTCCGAAGCGTAGACGTCGTTTCAGTGTCTCTCCTTGTGTTGTCCATCATATTGCATCTTCTTCTCGTAGAAGCGCACCTTGGCTTGCACACGATCGAGGCGTGTCTCGAATGAGTCGCGAGCTATATAGTCAAGCCCCGACTGACTGGCCAAGTAGCTCGCCTCAGCCAACTGTTCGCGAGCTTCGGCGAGGTTTATGGAGTCAAGCAGTATTATGGCATCTTCGCGCGCATTGAGAGCCATCGGGCATCTCACGCGCAGGCTGTCGACATAGATGCGCGCCAGCGAATAGTCAGCATCGCGCAATGAAGACCTAGCCAGACTGAGCCAGCGTTGTCCCTGCCGTTCGATGGCAACGTCATCGTTGCCCTTGCCACACGAGCAAAGCAACAGTGCGACAACCAACAGACACATACTGCATCTCTTAACTATGGTTTTCATAACACGGTCTACTATTATTACGCTTTTTGCAAAAGTAGCGGTTTTTCAACCGACAGGAACTATTTATATGTGAAAAAGTCGTAATTTTGGCGCTAAAATTCATAAGGATGCGGCAACTGAGCAAAGAAGAAATATGCGAATGTCTCAAAGCGCAGATTTTTCACACTATAGGGCAGACAGCCGACAAGCTCGGCAAGGAGTGCTACCTCATAGGCGGCTACGTGAGAGATTTGTTTCTGGAGCGCCCCTCCAAGGACATTGACATCATGGTGGTGGGCAGCGGCATCGACGTCGCCACCGCCCTTACCCACACGTTGGGCGGCGGAGCCAGCTTGAGCGTGTTCCGCAATTTCGGCACCGCACAGGTCAAGTGGCACCACACCGAGATTGAATTTGTGGGCGCCCGTCGTGAGAGCTACCGCCGCGACTCGCGCAAGCCCATCGTGGAAGACGGCACGTTGCAGGACGACCTTGAGCGGCGCGACTTCACCATCAACGCCATGGGCATCTGTCTCAACAGCGAGCGCTTCGGCGACTTGGTGGATCCGTTCTATGGCTTCGAAGACCTGTGTGACCGCATCATACGCACGCCTCTCGACCCCGACGTGACGTTCAGCGACGACCCTCTGCGCATGATGCGCTGCGTGAGGTTTGCCACCCAACTCAATTTTCAGATAGAAGAAGAAACCTTCGACGCCCTCTCGGACAACTGCGACCGCATAAGCATCATCAGCAAGGAGCGCATCACCGATGAGCTCAACAAAATAATAGCTGCACCCAAACCATCGCGCGGTTTCGTAGAGCTCGACCGGTCAGGACTGCTCAAACAGATTTTTCCCGAACTGGCAGCACTCAACGTCAAGGAGACGCGCAACGGCAAGAGCCATAAGAACATCTTCTATCATACCCTTGAGGTGCTCGACAATGTGGCTCTCCAGTCTGACAACCAATGGCTCAGATGGGCAGCCTTGCTCCACGACATAGGCAAACCGCTCACCAAGGCTTTCAGCCCACAGATGGGCTGGACTTTCCACAACCACTGTTTCGTTGGCTCCAAGATGGTCAAAGGCATATTCCGCAGAATGAAGTTGCCCATGGACGAGCGCATGAAGTATGTGCAGAAGCTCGTAGAGCTCCACATGCGCCCCATCGCTATCAGCGACGACGTGGTGACCGACAGCGCCGTGCGCCGGCTGCTCTTTGACGCTGGCGATGACATCGACGACCTCATGACTCTCTGTGAGGCAGACATCACCAGCCGCAACGAGGCCAAAAAGCAACGCTTCCGCAACAACTTCCAACTGGTGCGTCAAAAGCTCGCCGACCTGGAGGAACGCGACCGCATACGCAATTTCCAACCACCCGTTGACGGTCAGGAAATCATGGACACCTTCAACCTCAAACCATGTGCAGAAGTCGGCTCCATCAAGTCAGCTATAAAGGACGCTATTCTAGATGGACGCATTCCCAACGAGCACGATGCCGCCTACCAGTTCATGCTGGAGCGAGCCAGCCGCATGGGACTCACTCCCCAGCCAAGCCAGCCAGCAGAAGCTACCACCAACGGCAGCAAGGAGCACAACGGTGACGGCAAATAACTATAGCTAATGGTGCGTTGGGGAGAACACGCTTCACTCAACGAGCATTTTGCACCAAGCAATCTCACAAGCTGCTCCAATCACACCACGAGCTCCTTATCATCAACATAACAATGTCTGACCAAGAATACATAGACTACGCAAAGAAGATTTACGAAGAAGTCTACAACATGTCCACCGTCACCGTGAACAGCATGGCTGACTATGCGCTTACCAGAATCCGCAAATGCCACAGAGACCTTTTCCCTCTGAAGGAGGAGTGGACAAGACGCCAGTCTAACACGGCCAATGCAGTCGATGTCATGACCATACTTGCCGCCAAGGGATTTGCCCTTGCCGACATGCACCCAAAGATGGAATCCATATTGGACGAAACCATTATGGACCGATACAATGGTATTGACACCAAGTCGCACTTCTTCGTGAAATACCGCTACATTACGGATTTCAATCTCCTGCAAGAAGTCAAAGAGCGTATCTACGCCAAACTGAAAGAGCGCCACGACAGCATTGTCATGAAGAAGTTAGTAGACTTTTACCCTGACCTGCAAGATGTGCAGCCTATCAGCCGATGACAAAGACAACTGTCAGAATCGGCCACATGCCAACTACCGCCAAAGTAATTGACACACACCTCTATATTCGGAGCTGCCGGAAGGAATTGGCCCGACGTAGTTAACTGGGCAGCCAGCAATTTCGACACCAAGACGGACAAGAATCTGAATTTTGCGAAACTCAAAGTCTAGGGAATAAAGACATGAGACAACCAAAAAAAAGGGTTCGCAATGCATGACGCATTGCGAACCCTTTTTTGGTGAGGTACCTAGCAGATTCGAACTGCTGTACACGGTTTTGCAGACCGTTGCCTAGCCACTCGGCCAAGGTACCATACTCGTTTAACCCAAAATTCGAGTGCAAAGTTAATGTTTTTTTACTATACACAAAAGGATAAAGGCTGTTTTTTAAGGTTAAAAGATGTATGACGGTTGAAAAAAAGCATTACTTTTGCTTTCCCATGACAGATAACAGCGACATGACCCTACTGGAAACAGTGGCAGACACTATCAAGCGTCACCAGCTCTTTGACTCGCGCAAAGTGCTGGTGGCGCTTAGCGGTGGTGCTGACTCTGTCGCTCTGCTAAGAGTTCTGACGGAACTTGGCTACGATTGCACTGCAGCCCACTGTAACTTCAACTTGCGTGGCAGCGAGTCGGAGAGAGACGAGGCTTTCGTGACACAACTCTGCACCAGCATGGGGATAGAACTTGAAACGGCACACTTCGACACCAAGGCGTATGCCGCCAGCCATGGCGTCAGTCTGGAGATGGCTGCTCGCCAATTGCGCTACACGTTCTTCGATCAGGTGCTGCGCAAGCACGGCATCGGCACTGTGGCTGTGGCTCATCACCGCAGCGACAACGTGGAAACCATACTGCTCAACACCATTCGTGGAACGGGCATCAAGGGAATGCTGGGCATGCCCTATCGCCGCGACAATGTGGTGAGACCGCTGCTCGATGCCAGCAAGCGACAAATCACCGTCTATCTGCAATCTATCGGACAAGACTGGATTGACGACAGTACCAACTTCGTGGCCGACGTGAAGCGCAATGTCATAAGGCTCAAGTTGATGCCACTGCTCCATGAACTAAACCCTGCAGTAGAGAACACACTGCTCGCCAACGCAGGGCGACTGAAAGAGGCCTACGACTTCATTCGCACACATTCTGCCATCGGCAAATATGCCGCGCAGGACAAGGGGGGCGGTACGCTCACCATACGAAAGTCTGACATTGACTCACATCTCTCGCTGTTCACGCTGCTAGAAGGCAAGGGATTCACACCCTCGCAGATTGGCGACATCTGGAAAAACCTCGACAGCACTCCGGGAGCCGTCTACGAATCAGTTACCCATGCGCTGCTGCGCGACCGCGACACAATCATTGTGAAACCATTGGAGAGCGAAGTGAGTAAACCCGAAATACACACCCGATATGCTGACATGAGCGAGTACCACTCGGTGCCGCACAGCAAAGAGGTGGCATGTCTCGACGCCGACAAGGTGGGCGATGACTTCTGCGTGCGACCAGTAGAGCAGGGCGACCGCTTCGTGCCTCTCGGTATGAAGGGCTCTAAACTGGTCAGCGACTTCATGACCGACTGCAAGATGGACCTCTTCAGCAAACGGGAACAAACAGTCATGACAAACCATAAGGACATAGTGTGGCTAGTGGGACAGCGCATCGACGACCGCTACAAGGTCGTGGAGGGTCAGACCATGCGGCTGCTGATATGCGAAATCACTGACAAAACGAACTAAAACGACATTTACATACAACAATAAAAAAACAAAATGAAACATTTATTCTCTACTCTGATTCTTGCCATGGCAGGCACAACCCTGCAGGCACAAACAGGCAAGCTCGCAGCAGACGACGAAGCATTGCTGCGCAGCCTGGACTTTCCTTGTTGCTTCTCACGAACAGGAGCAACAGCCGCAAACGACGGCACCACTTTGTCATTCGACCTCAGCGGAAACAACAACAAAGCAGACAACAAAGCAGGTGGCAACATGGCGGCATCAGCCCCACAGCAAGCCGTGCCCAAGGCTCCCATCTATAACGACAAAAACGCCATGATGAAGGTGACACAGGAAGAGAACAACTACTTCCTCAGCATACCCGACTCCATCATAGGCCGACTCATTCTGGCAGTCACTCGCTTCACCTCAGTGCCAAGTGCTATGGGCAAGTATGCCGGCGAGGAGGTTCACAACTACACGCTCTATTTTGAGAAGAACAAGCTCAACAACACACTCGTGCTCCGCACTACCCAAAACTACATGAAAGCCGACACGCTCGATGCCATCTACAAGGCTGTCAACACCAGCAGCACAGACCCTATCATAGCGGCCTTCAAAATTACAGACAGCAGGAACGGAGCTAGCAAAATCAACGTTACCGACTTTCTACTCAGCGACAATTTCTTGAGCCTCTCAGCCTCCTATAGAGATATGTTGCGACTTGCCAACCTCAACCCGATGATGAGCTACATAGAGAGCATTCACTCCTACCCCATCAACACCGAACTGCGCACCGTGAGGACTTACAACCGCGCCCAGCGCTCGGCGACTCCGTCGATGACCTTTGGCCTCAATACCTCGTTCTACCTACTGCCAGCCGAACCTATGCGTCAGCGTCTCGTTGACCCACGCGTGGGCTACTTCTCTGACGGCTACAATGTCTACTCCGACAAGCAGCAGCAGGTGGAGTTCAAATCCTTCGTGTGCCGCCGCAGACTTGAGCCTAAAAACGAAGAAGATGCCCAGCGTCAGCGCAACGGCGAACTGATAGAGCCCAAGCAGCAGATAGTATACTACATTGACCCTGCTACTCCTAAGCAGTGGCGACCCTACCTCATACAAGGTGTCAAAGACTGGAACGTGGCATTTGAGCAAGCTGGCTGGAAAAACGCCATCACCGCCCTTGAATGGCCAGAGAACGATTCGACAATGTCGATGGAAGACTCGCGCTACAGCGTGATAATGTATCTCGCCTCCGACGTAGCCAATGCCTATGGTCCACAGAACCACGACCCACGCTCAGGCGAAATCATAGAGTGTCATATAGGTTGGTACCACAACGTGATGTCGCTCGTGCACGACTGGTATCAGATTCAGTGTGGTGCCATAGACCCTGCAGCACGCAATGCTGTCTTCAGCGACGAGCTCATGGGAGAACTGGTACGCTTCGTGTCATCGCACGAGGTAGGCCACACTCTCGGCCTCTGCCACAACTTCGGCGCCTCTGCCACCGTGCCGGTCGACAGCCTGCGCTCTAACTCCTATCTGACACAGAATGGTTTCTGCCCATCCATCATGGACTATGCACGTTTCAACTACGTGGCACAGCCTGAAGACAACATAGAACTCAAGAACCTGCTGCCCCGCATCAACGAATACGACAAGTGGGCCATCGAATGGGGATATCGCTTGATGCCCGATGCCACCGACGCCGAGAGCGACCGCTACATGCTCAACAAAATCACCACAGAGCGCACCAACCAAAATTCTAAACTTTTCTGGTATGACGGCGAGAGCTACACCAACGACCCACGCTCACAGACCGAAGACCTCGGCGACGATGCAGTCAAGGCCAACACTCTCGGCATAGAGAACCTCAAGCGCATTGCTCCACAACTGCGCGAGTGGAACTACTGGGGCGGCGACAACACTGACAGCAAGATATCACACATGTATGACCGACTCGCCAACCAGTACACACGCTACTGCCTCCACGTAATCAAGAATCTCTCAGGCCCATGCCGCACTCCGCTTGCACCCGAGCAAGATGGCGACATCTTCAAATATCCCGCCAAGGAGAAAGCTGCTGGTGTCATACCTTTCTTGAAAGAACAGCTCTTCACACGTCCATCATGGCTCGTTGACGTGCCCTACGCAGGTCGATTGTTCTCTGACAGCGAACTGCAGCTGGAGCGCATTGCCGGTCCTATTGTCAACTCTGTTACATCGGCAAGCCGCATCGCCAGCATAAACCCCAACTACGGAGCCGCCCAGTTCTTGGAGGATCTCAACAAGGCTATCTTCGGCAACTTCAACACCTCGGCTACAACCGACCGCTACAGCAGATACGTGCAGAACATCTACATCCACAACCTGTGTGACGCATACAAGTCAGCTTCCGGCAGCATCGGCAACGACGCTTCAGCTGCTGTCTACAACGCTCTCTGTACCATCGAGAAGAAGATTGGCAACGTCACCAGCAGTGATGCCGCTACTCAGGCTCACTACAAGCAGATGCTCGCCACCATTCAGCGCGCACTGGTCATCAAGTAACACCACGTCGTCTCCTCGCAACTTCGGTTTTTGCACCGAAGCCGTGAGGAGGTGTTGCTCTTTAGCATAAACCAATTTGCCTCACCTTCCAGAAGCAGCCAAGACTTACTGCGGAAGGTGAGGCAAATTGTTTGATAAGGACGACAGGGGAACGTAAGTAGCGCGAGAGACAACTTTTGTGGAACGGTCTTACAAATGATTAACGCCTACTCCACCCTGAAGCGATAGATTTGTGTGCCACGCGAGCCAACCACGAGATTATTGCCCACCACTACTGGCGAGCTCTCGAAATTGTTGGCCACACGCTCACGGAACAATACCTTGCCCGTCTTGCCCTCAATAAGATAAGCATTGCCATAAGAGTCGCCAGTGAAGACAAACATCTGATTGTTCTCATTATAGAAAGCCACGGGTGACGACCATGCCCACGAGCTCAGCTGTGTGCGGTAGACCACCTCGCCGGTAGTCCTGTCAAAAGCAGTGAACTCTGCTGCCGACGACGATCCACGCTGACAGATATTGGCGAATATCAGATTGCGGCAATCGCCCTTGCCCAAGAGCGGTGTGCAGTAGAGTCCGCCGTCAAAATGCTTGCCACCGATGTTGAGCTTGCGGCATGGTATCTTCTGTTCCCACACGACCTTGCCGTTCAAGCCGTTGAGCTTAACGAAATAGCAGAATCCGTTAGTTCCTTGATTATCGACCTCGCAGCCGGTATATAAATATGGTATACCACCAACAACTTCGCAGACGATACTTCCGTCGGTGTCATCGTGGTTGTCATAGTGCCAAACGGGGCGCAGCGTATTGAGGTCTATACAGATGATATTGCCGTGATTGTCGCCAAACCACCCGTAGTTATTGTAGACGCAAAGACTGTTTTCCACACCAGGAGCACACCCCTTGCAGCGATAGCGCAGAGTACTATGGAGTTTGAGCGACGACTTGCCCACCTTATATTTATAGATAGTGCCGTTTTCGCCTGGCCAGAAGAGATAGCCACCTACCACTACTGGAGATGAGTCAAACGCTCCCCAGCCACGCCATGCCCTAGAGTCGTTGCCAGAAAAGAAAAAGCGTTTGTGGTCGGCAAGGTTGATACCCACCTGCCCCATAGGCGACACTTTGGGCACACCCTGTCCAACATAAAGATTGCCATTCATTGTGGGGTCCAGACTGCAGGTCCCCTTTATGGGGTTTGTGACATCTATGCTCTCACGCGAAGCTTTGCCAGTGCGGAAATCTATGAAATACACCTTGCCACAAAGCGACGACACAATTATCTCATCGGGACTCAACTGAGCTGTGAGCCCTGGCGAGCTTTTGCGAAAAGCCTCAAGCTGACGGTCTGTCCAGTGGACATAAAGAGGTTGACCCGTCCAGCCTGTGCCGCCACCCCACGTGCCAACCGAAGTTTTGGCAGCATCGAAACCAGTAGTGAACGTCCAATCTACAACAATTCGTGAAGGTATACCTTTCACTTTGCCGCCAAAATCAGCATTGCGCAATGTGTTGCCCCTAAAAGTGAACCAACCTTGACTGCCGTCATACAAGCTAACGGCAGACGACAGACGACCGCTGTCGGCAGTGTCAAACACCGTGATATCATAGTCAATTGAGGCGACCGAAGCCAGCGGTGTGCCGTGATATTGCTCTGGCACAGTATCAGTCTTGGTTGCTGTTGGCACAGGCGCAACTGCCTTACGCACCTTGGTGCCACACGACAACAAAGTTAGGCACAATGTTGCAATAGCCATAAAAGGCCCGAAGGGAGAAGAAGTTGTAAAAATTCTCATGGTATCACGTATCACTTTATTTTTCATTTTGCAGAACCAGCGATTTGAACTTGTCCGTCATGGACTGTTTATCATTCTCTGATGCCTCGGGACAAATCTCATCCAGCATCTGAGCAAACACACTCAGGCACACCGCCCTCTCAGAAGCGCGTCCCACTCTCACTCCACTGGCAAAGTCGCCATGCGGCAAAAAACTGCGGTTAAAATGTCCGTCGCTCATACAATCAATTATCCTTTGCAAGAAAGTGCAAAATTAAAAAACATTATCTAAATCCACTACAAACACATAGGAAAAAGCTTGAGAATCAACTAAACGTAGCGAAAAAGTCGCAAAAAGATTTTGCAGTACAGCAAAATGTCGTAATTTTGCAGTCGCATTTTGTGCACCGTGATATTTTCGACAAACGACAAAACGGAGCGCTTGCAAGAAACAGACAATATTAAAAACAAACATACAGACATGAAAAAAGAAATCCATCCTACTGACTATCGTCCAGTGGTATTCAAGGACATGAGTAATGGCGATATGTTCCTTACTCGCTCTACATGCAAGACAAAAGAGACTATCGAATTTGAAGGTGAGACCTATCCCCTCGTAAAAGTGGAAATCTCTAACACCTCTCACCCGTTCTATACAGGCAAGTCAACTCTTGTCGATACTGCTGGTCGCGTGGACAAGTTCCTCAGCCGCTACGCTGTTACTCGCAAGAAGTAAGCATAGACTCTTCACGAAGGCTCTGCAGCACGCTCGCTGCAATCCCTCGGGCAACAGATACAAAAAAAACGCTGTCTATTATGGACAGCGTTTTTTTTTCGTTAATTTTGCGCTCGGATGAATCTCTACACCACGGCAGCACGTGGAGAGCAACTAAAAAACATGCGACTTACATCGTGACACGCAGACTTCTTGAACATACAACACCGCCACTTGACATCGTACACATCGGCATCGTGGGCTTGGGCCATAGAGGTCTTAAAGCCGTAGGCAGATATGAACTAGTGCCAGGAGCCGAAATAGTTGCGCTGGCAGACAACAAACAGGATCGCACCATGGTGGCAAACGAAGCTCTCGTAGCATCAGGCCGCCCCAAAGCCCGCGCCTACTACGGCAACGAAGCCCACAAGCGGCTCATGGAGGATCCCGCTGTAGACTTGGTATACATCTGCACCGACTGGATTAGTCACGCCCAGTTGGCCGTCATGGCTATGCGCAGCGGCAAGCACGCAGCAATCGAAGTTCCTGCCGCCATGACTGTCGACGAATGTAGGGAACTCATCAATGTGTCGCTCGAGACAGGCCGCCATTGCACTCTGCTCGAGAACTGCTGCTACGACACCTTTGCCTCTACCACTCGAGTTATGGCCAGCAAGGGATTGTTCGGTGAGATTACACACTGCGAGGGAGCGTACATACACGACCTCAACAACGAGATAGAGACGATGGGAGGCGACCAAAAATACTGGATGGCGCACGAAACGCTGTCGCAGCCAGGCAATGCCTACCCCACCCACAGCATAGGTCCCATAGCGCTGATGACAAACCTGCACCGCGGTGACCGCATGAAATCACTGGTGTCGGTAACGAGCATTGGTCTGGGTGTCAAAGGAAGAGTCAACAACACTCTAATAACTACCGAACTTGGGCGAACCATACTGCTGCAACACGACATCGGCACACCACGCCCCTACAACAGGCTGCAGACCATCTGCGGAACCATGGGGTACTCGCAGAAATATCCGCTACCCACAATACAGCTTCAGGGCATGGACAAAGCTCTCTGTGGCGATGAAGCCCTAGACTACGCCAAGCAATTCAAAGAGTCAGGCGTCAGCGAGTGGCACAACGACGGCGAACGCAAAGGGTCACCCAACGTGATGAACCATGCCATGGACTGCCGACTCATCCACTGTCTGCACAACGGACTACCCCTCGACATCGATGTCTTTGACGCTGCAGAATGGTCAAGTCTCATAGAGCTGTCGGGCAAGTCTGCTTCGCTCGGAGGACAGCCGATAGAATGTCCTGACTTCACCGACGGCCACTGGAAAGATCTTGATTGCCACCGATTCTATTGAGACTTTGCTGCCGGGGTGACACACATCTAGCAAGAAGACAAAGATTTTACTCGTCTTCCTCGACTACCCCTACACCACATCAACAAGAGAGATAACAAAAAGGATGCTCTAGTCATCATGACTAAAGCATCCTTTTTTATTGAGAGTCAGATATAATCCTAGTCCTCTGTAATCACCACGCGGCGGAAGACAGGTTTTCTCTCGCTCTTAGTAGAGCCAATGGCTTTTGTAGAACCAATCTGTGCATTGGCGACTCCATTGTTCTTGAGATAGTCAAGCACCGTGTTCAAGCGGTTCTGGCTAAGATCCTGGTTGTGTTCAGACTTGCCTTCAGACGAAGCCTCACCCACGAGAGTAAGCTTCTTGCCATTCTGCTTAGCCTTTGCGATGTATTCGTCAAGACGAATCTGCTCCTGCTGTGTCAGCACGTATTTGTCGAGCGGGAAGTAAACCACATGTCCACCCTTAGCTCCGAGAGCTTTAAGCTGGTTCTGCAGGTCAGCATTGCGTCTGTTGGCATCATCAAGTTCGTTACGCAGCTGATCTGCCTGCTTGTTAGCAGCGATGAGTTGCGAGTTGATGGCGTCGCGCTCGTTGCAGCATTCGCGAAGAACCTCTACTTGGGCAAGAGCCTCTTGGTAGAGCTGCTTGTTGGTCTTCTTTTTCTTGCCAAGGAAGTTGTAGGCAATCTTCACGCCGCCCATTGCCATAAACTTAGGAGTAATCTCCTTGTTCAACGGCAGATACTTGCCTTCGGCATAGACACCGGCAGTCCAGCGGGGAGTAAGGTCCCATTCGGCAGAGAGAGACAGTGGAATGTAGAGAGCATCAGAGTGACTGTTGTCAGAGTAGCTCTTTATGCCGTCGTGGCTCTCCACGTTATAGTATGTATCACCTTGAGAGATGATGTCCTGACATGTGGAGAAAGAGAGGCAATTGCGGTTCCAACCACGGAAGTAGCCCACACCAGTGCCAATCCAGAGGTTAAACTTCTGAGCACGGCGGTTGTGCCAAATGTCCATGATGTTGAAGTCCACGTTAAGGTCTGCCATAGCCACGTGCATCAGATTAGAGTTCTGAATACGATCCACGATAGTGTTCATCACGGCAGGTTTGCCCATGAGCGTTGTAGCCACATTTTGCGTTTCGCTGATGCGGAGTGCACCGCGGGTAGCAGATTTCAGTTGAGTGTATTCCGCCTTGAAGCCTACGCGCACCCAAGGGCGGATATTGTATTTCACGCCTACGGCTGCATCTGGAGAGATGCGGTTTGTGCCATGGCAATAGTTGGCACCGCGCACTTTCCAAAAGTAGCTTACACCACCCTGAGCGAACACCGACCACGTATTGGTACGCACGGTATCGTTGTAGGTTTGGGCGTGCAGGTTGACCGTGGCAAATATCGCCACGGCTGCCCCTAGTATGTAACTTTTGTATTTGGTCATGTCTTAAATTCTCAATATGTTATTGGAGTAACGGATTACCAGCAAGTTGTGCCAGTTTCGTATTCGAAGTCACCCTCTTCGTAGGTAGATGTTTTACCTGACGCGGGGCTGTAAACGATAAGCTGAATCTCACTAACAATCTTGCCATTGGCAGCTGCCTTCATTGCGATATCATTCAGAGTTACTGAAGGAGAAGCTACAGTGGTCTTGATAATTCCGCGAGCATCATTAACGGCATACGAAGTAATATCCTTATCGCATGATACAGCTGCGCTATAGATGATGTCGCCATAGGTGTGAATAACCTTATAGGTCTTCTTGGTTGTTCCGGCTTCCTTGTTAACACCATAGTTACCGGCAACAAGCTGCTCGTTAGTCTTTGAAACTACAGCAAATGTACAGTGGTCGTGATAATGGTTGTGAGCCTTTCCATCGTAGAAGGCGCTGCCTGAAGCAGGCATACCATGAGTAGCGGTTCCATTAGAGCCAGTGTTCTGAACTTTCTGTGCAGCATAGATCTTCACCTGATATTCTGCAATGGCACCCATGATAGATTGGTAGGTAGAAGAAGAAGGACCTGCAGCCTCAAGGCTAGAAAGTGCAGAGTAGGTCATGTAGATTGCGTCATTAGTGTTAGCAGGGATATAGATACCCTCGTCGTTGAGAATCTTCTCTATAGCGTCAGCGATAGTCTTAGCATTCTTCTTGCTCTGAGCGTTGAGAGCGCCGATAGAGTCGGTAAGAGCATTGTGAGCCTTGATAAGAGCAGGCAGACCGCTGGTTTCGCTCTTGATGCTTGCGTCGAGTTCGTGGATCTTGATAGAGATTACACCAAGAGAATCATTTGTGGCAGAAATCTTGCCGTTCAGGATATCAAGGTTCTTATTGGTGTTTTCAAATCCAAGTTCGATAATGTCGCCCTGGGCGTTGATAGCCTCTACGATGAGAGAATCGTTTCTGTTGATAATCTTGCCGAGAGATACGAAATCCTTTGAAAGCTGAGTAGAGAAGTCCTTCACATTGGTGTTGAGGTTGTCAATTGAGGTGTTGAGGCTTTCGAGCTTACCATTGGTGCCCTGAATTGCAGTACCGATAGTGCCCAGCGAGCCGTCGATGTTGCCAAGGGTACCGTCGATGTTGCCAAGAGTACCGTCCACCTTGCCCAAAGTACCGTCGATAGATGCGAGCTGAGTCTTCACGTCACCGAGAGTAGTGTTGAGACCAGTGATGCCACCGCCAATTACACCCAACTGGGTGTTAGCAGCATCCATCTTGACGAGACCGCTGCTGATAAGGCTGTTCAGGTTGTCCATCTTCTCAGAGAGCTTGGCATTGCCGTCAGCCAAAGTAGCGTTGATGTCAGCAAGCTGACCAACCACCTTGGTTTCGATGAGCTCATTGTTCTTGCTGAGCTGTGCAGTGATGAGTTCACCCTGCTTGTTGATAGCAACAACGAGTTTCTCACCGTTTTCCTTCTGCTGAGAAGTCAACGCTGCGAAACCATCGAAGAGAGACACGCGCAGGTCTTCTATTTTATCATTTGTGCCCTGAATAGAACCGTCGATACCTTCAAGAGCACCCTTGAGGCTTGTGGTCTGTGCGGTGATTGCGCCAGTGTTAGAATCAATGGCAACTGAAATCTTTGCCAACTTGTCGTTGAGAAGGTCATTCAAGGCAGAGATACGACTGTCGAGTGTACTGCTCATGTTGTTGATAGCCTCAACGAGCTTGGTGTAGTCGTTAGTGTAGGTGTGAGTGTAGTTCACAT
>CAVCAW010000062.1:0-24274 GCA_963600315.1 Bacteroidaceae bacterium
CAGTGGTGGTTCCTAGAATTCATGGATTTACAGAGAAAATTGTGGAAAAAAAATACAAGTCATGCTATTACACGATTATTGCAAGTGCAATCAATACGGTTCTCTTTCGCAATTCTCCTGTATCAGATGAAGACAAGCGAAGAATAAATCAGTTATTGTCAGTCAATGGATATATTTATGAGGACTTTTGTAAATCATCATTGCGAAGATATAAGATAGAAGGATATTTGTTCAAACTATTCCCTTCTCACGCTGTAGATGTGTTTAACTTCATAAGCAAGAAAAATAGACATTCATGCAAATCCAAAAAGAAATAGACCTCTATAAATTTAGCACAATGCGTACGCACAGCATTGCCAGCGTGATGTACACCCCTCGCAATGTTGATGAACTGCGTGAAGCGATAATAGATTGCAGGGGGAAATGCAACTTTTTAGGTGGGGGCAGCAATGTGGTTTTTGCGTCAACTGTCAGGACTCCTGTTATCAACTTGATGAGACTGAATGATGTCCGGACGTTAAACGCAGATGGTAGTATTACGGCTGGTTGCTCCGTGCGCATACAGAGCCTTATCAATTTTGGTAAGGAAAATGCATTAGGAGGTTTCGAGTATCTTTACTCTCTTCCGGCAAGTGTTGGGGGCATTGTGTATATGAACGCTGGACGCGGTCGAGTGTATAACCAGCAGATTTCTGATTGGTTGGTGTCTGTTGATTATCTTGATTTGGCCGACATGAAAGTAAAGACGATTAAAGTCGACAAGAATGACTGGACTTACCGACACTCGCCCTTCCACGAGATGCAAGCCGTGATTCTATCTGCAACTTTCATAATGCAACAGTCTTCCTCAGAGGAAATCGCTGTGCGAATACAAGAGCGTATAGATACAGTCAAGGCTAATCAAGAAGCAAATAAACCTAGTTGTGGAAGCGTCTTCAATCAAGCGAACAAATATCTGATGCGCCTGATAAGGGGAAAACGCATAGGAGGAGCTGCGTTCTCTAAGAAGACTAACAATTGGATAAGCAATGACCGTAGTGGTACTGCCAATGATGTGATTGCACTGATGGAGTATGCTGAGAAATGTCATAAGCGTCTGGGATTGAAATGTTCTCCTGAGATAAGAATTTTTAAATAATGGTGTAAGAGTATATGAGAATACTGCATATAACAAACAGTTATGGCGGAACTGCCGTGTACACTAATCTGTATACCGCAATTGATGAGCAGTCAGATTGTGAACAGTGGGTATATGTGCCACTAAACAGCAGAAATCATAATCGTGTAGGCAATATGATGATTGATTTCAAGAATAGTGGTTCCAGAATTCATTATGCTACTTTGTTGAAAAGGTATCATTCATATCTGTACGGGGCAAAGATTCGGGCTGTGGTCAAAGATATAGTGCGCACTTTCGACATGTCAAAGGTTGACGTTATACATGCCAGTACTCTCTGCTTTGATGGAGCTGTAGCCTATGAATTGAGCAGAAAGTTCGATGTCCCATATATGGTTGCTGTACGCAATACAGATGTTCATACATATTACAACAAACTCTTTTGGAGGAAGTCTTACTTCACGAAGATATTGACAAATGCCCAAAAAGTTGTGTTTATATCTCCTAAATACAGGGAGAATTTCCTAAAACTACAGGTTCCTTCGAGAAAGCGTAAAACGGTCAACAATAAAACAATAGTTATCCCTAATGGAGTGAACGAAATCTTTTTAAGTAGCCAGTATAATGGTGAAAGAAAGCTTGGTGACGAATTGAAACTGATATTTGTGGCAGCGTTCAACTCTAGAAAGGGACTAACGGAAACCCTGCAGGCTGTAGAACGGTTGCGTGCAGAAGGACTGAAAGTGTCGCTTAATGCGATAGGCAAAGGCTTGCCAAATAGACCTCAAGATGCAGATTATATCAAAGAAGTGGAGGCTTTGGCAGAGGGTAAGGATTGGGTAAAGCTTCAGTCATTCAAAGCTCCCCAAGAGATTATCGAAGAAATGCGTCATTATGATGCTTTCATTATGGTATCATCCCCTGAGACTTTCGGATTAGTGTATGTGGAAGCCTTAACTCAGAAACTACCTATCATATATACTCGCAATGAAGGTTTTGACGGTTTCTACAAAGACGGTTTTGTAGGCTATCCTGCCCATGCTGGAAGCGTGGAGAGTATTATGAATGCTATAAAGAATGTAAATGAGAATTACGCTAGTCTTGTGAGCAACATAGAGATGCTGAGTCTAGAAACAGACTTTGAATGGAATAATATCGGTAGGAAGTATCTAGACATCTACAAAACAATTTTGTGAAACTGGGTTGTAGGTTGTTGGGTGATATATAAAATGTAAATAATTATTGGCGGGTTATAACTGATGAAACTAGCACTACTATCATTTCACAATGCCGCAAACTATGGCGCTGCTCTACAGGCATATGCTCTGCAGGCTTTTTTGGAAAAAAGGGGCTATGAATGTGAGTATTTGGATTATGTGAATGATGCTCGCAAGAGCATGTACAGCATGCATGACCATATATGGAAAAACACAAAGAGTGGGAATTTATCAGCAGCCCTAAAGTATATGATGGGAACACCCTTTGTGCAACTGCGGAAAAAACGTTTTAACAAGTTCTACAAACAACACCTGAAAGTATCAGCGCAAACTTATACGAACGCTGAGATGGCTAAAGCTGTAGAGCCGCTTTATGACAAGTTTATCGTTGGGAGTGACCAGGTTTGGTGTGCAGAAAACAACGGCGGCGATATGGCTTTTTTGTTCTCTTTCGTGAAGGACGGCAAGAAGAAAATCTCGTATTCTTCAAGCTTTGGGGTGCCAGAGATTCCAGAGCCGTTAAGAGATGACTATGCAAGATACTTGAAAGACTTTTCACACTTGAGCACCCGCGAGGAGTTCGGTTGCGATATGATTAAGAGTATGACCGGCAAGGATGCTGTTCTTGTCCTGGACCCTGTATTTCTTCTGTCGGCAGAAGATTGGGCGGAATTGATTTCTTCAAAGAACGAAGATAGATTCATCTTCAGTTATACTAACACAGAGGCTCAACTCCCGTCTTTCCTGAAGCAGACGAAATATCCTATTGAAGGTAAACGAATCTACAAGTTGTCTTCACAAACCAGACCATCTGACTTTATAAATAAACAAGTCAAGGTTATGTACACGATGTCTCCACAGACTTTCTTGCAATCTGTTCGAGATGCAGAATTCGTTGTGACCGCATCATTCCATTGCTTGGCATTCTCAATTGTTTTCCACAAACCTTTTGCTGCATTGCTCTCTGGGGGAAAGGTTGGACGATTGTATAACCTTCTGGATCTTTTTGGACTGACAGACAGAATTGTAACAAAGGTTACGACGCTAGAGGCTTTGCAAAAACCAATAGACTGGAATTATGTCGATAGTATCTTGAGTCAAAAAAGAAAAGAATCGATAGATTACCTCATAGGCGCAATATGTGACTGTGCTAAAACTTCGGGGGGGGTAATTGTTTAATTTTCATTGCGTTATGTGTAGAAAGTAGAGGGGATGTATCTGCAGCAAGCCAAGACTTGTGTAGAAAGGGGGCTGCAGCATGAAAATCCTACACATCTCAAATGGTTATGCTGGCAGTAAAGTACATAGTCAGCTGACTAAAGCATTGGACACTTTAGGCATTGCTCAAACTGTCTACTGCCCCGTAAGGGAGAAACGGTTGTTGAACCAGAATAGATTTGATGGAAAAGATATAAAATTTGTTTATAGCCTGTGTATAAAGCCGTGGTACAAATATGTGTATCATTACAAAGCTCAAGAACTGTACAAGGATATGAAGCAGCTAGTGAATGTAAAGTCTGCTGATATCATCCACGCACATACACTATTCTCCGACGGCGTGCTTGCGTATAAAGCCCACAAAGAGTATGGTACTCCATACGTCATTGCAGTGCGAAACACTGATGTCAATGGCTTTGTTCGGTTGATGAAACATACATACGGCGTGGGCAGGAGGATAATATTGAATGCGGAAAAGATATATTTTATATCTGCATCCCTGAAGGTGTCCTTTGAACACTCGAACTTTATTCGTCCCATATTGGATAAGGTCAAATACAAATTTGTCGTTAGACCTAACGGCATGGACGATTATTGGCACAATCATATTTCGAATGAAAGCCGAACGGGCCATGATGTTCTCTATGTGGGTGACTATTCTGCTAACAAGAACGTGGTACGACTAGCAGAAGCGGTCTTAGAGTTGCGCAAAGAGAAAGGGTTTGAAAATGTTAGGCTTGTGATTGTTGGAGGGGATGTAAAAGGAGGGGCTAGAAAAAATGATGGCAGGACACAGACTATGATTGATGCTCATCCAGAGGCAATAAAGGCTTATGGAATAATCCAAGACAAAGACAGGCTGAAGAAAGTAATGCGTAGATGCTCACTATTAGCCATGACTTCTATTCATGAAACATTTGGACTAGTATACTTGGAGGCCCTTAGTCAGAATTTGCCAGTTGTTTATACAAAAGGACAGGGCATAGACGGGCTGTTTGATGGCACTGTAGGCATTGGCGTTAGTCCGCTCTCTAGCTTAGAAATCAAAAATGCCATCAAGGAGGTCTTTCAAAATCATGTTTACTATGGTAATAGGCGCATAGATTTCTTAAATTTTAAGTGGAGTAAGATTGCTGAGAGTTATGTTCGAGATTATAATGATGTTGTTATAAGTTGATTATGAATAGATTGTCAGAAATAGGGGGGGGTAAAACAGCTAGAAGGGCTTTCCTTCTGCCACTCATCTATCGGTTGAGGTACCCTAAGACTCCTTATGAGCTTATACCTTATTATTACAAGCGGAGCTTGTTTGCAGAGTTATGGCATCTTGTTCGCAAAGGGATTTGCCAAAATATTGCACCCAGCTGTGTGCTTAACCCTGTGCGCATTGCGCTATACCGACTTTGTGGCTTTAAGATTGGTAAGGGGTGCTTCGTAGGTATGAAGTGCTATTTCGATGACCTGTGTGCGGACAAGATGGTGATAGGCAATAATGTAACGATATCATACGGGGTGTACTTTGCTTGCCATGGTCGCAAGCAGGGGCACAATACCATAACAATAAAGGACGGAGCCTACATCGGAATGCGGTCTTCCATTACCGCTCGTCGCGACATTGAGATAGGCGAACACGCAGTCATCGGTGCCATGGCGCTGGTCAACAAATCGATACCGGCTGGTGCTACAGCTGTGGGGGTACCGTGCGCTCCAATAAGAAATGAAAGACGTGAACAACTATAAACTATATAAGGGAGCATGGATTTTTGCGAAAAATCCATGCGCGGAGAGACAATTAACTGTAGATCAGTGTAATACACTGCTTTATCGGGGGGGGTATTTTGTAAGAAACGTCTATGACTTCGATTGCGAGGGTGAAACAAGTTTCTGGTATGTGATAAAGGATGAGTTTGGAGGGATGGAAGAACTTACGTCCAATACACGTCGAAAAGTACGCAAGGCTCTGAAGTCTTATGATATCCGCATCATTACCTCTGAAGAGTTTCGAAATATTGCGCTGAAGATTTACAACGGGGCTTTGACATCCTATAAGGTGAAAGCCTCGACGGTCACGCAATCGGACATAGACAACATGAGCAGAGACGAGTGGCAGCAATACTGGGGCGTATATATAAAAGGTACAGACCAGGCCGTGGCAGTGGCTCGCAATGTTGTGATGAGAGATTATTGTGACTATGCTACGCTGAAGTGTCTCCCAGAGGCATTGCACAATGCGACCTATCCTTACTATGGTTTGATATATGAGATGAACCGATATTATCTGCAAGAAATGGGGATGAACTATATACTCGACGGAGCACGCTCCATCACAGAACATTCCAATATACAGCCCTTCTTAATAGATAAGTTCCATTTCCGCAAGGCTTACTGCCGATTAAACATCGTATACAAACCATGGATTAAGTGGGTTGTGAATGTTCTATATCCTCTGCGCAAGCATCTGCCGCTTAAAGTACGCAGCGTGCTGAACATGGAGGCTATGAGGCGAGGGTAGATGTAGGACTTGCAGGATTAGGACCATGGCTGAATACTTTTATAAGCTGGGGCAACAACCGGCAAGGATTGAGAACGTGCATGGAGTAGAATTCCGAAAGATTGTTCCGACGTTCTTTAACATGCATAACCTGCTGTGGCATATCTTTTCGTGGTTGAGAGGTAAATTGTTTTTCGAATATCAAATAATAAGGGACGGCAGGGTAGTGTCAACTGCTCAAGTGGTAACAAAATTGCCAATATTCCCTTTTATGACGAACAACAGTTGGCATATAGGCCCATGCAGGACGGTAGAGGAAGAACGTGGAAATGGTTTCTACCCATTGTTGCTACAATATATTTGCGACAACCATCTGGGTAAAGACTTCTACATGATGACGAAAGACAACAACATATCTTCGCAACGCGGCATAGCGAAAGCGGGTGGTGTGAAAATAGGTGAAGGCATTAAAGACCGTTACGGGCGGTATGTAATCACAAGAGAATGCAAGACTACGGATTAGTATCAATCATAACGCCGTCATGGGCAAGCGCTGAGTTTGTCGGCGAGTCGATACAAAGCGTGATGGCACAGACATACCCACACTGGGAGTTGCTTGTGCAGGACGATTGCTCTATCGACAATACATGGGAGGTGGTTCGCCCTTACGCAGAAGCTGACCCACGCATAAAATATGAATGCAACGAGCACAATAGCGGAGCAGCTGTGACGCGCAACAACGCACTTAGGCGAGCATGCGGACGCTGGATTGCCTTTCTTGACAGCGACGACCTATGGCTGCCGGAGAAATTGGAACGGCAGTTGGAGTTTATGGTCAAGAACGGGTATGCGTTTTCTTATACATGCTATGAAGAGATAAATGAAGCACATCAGCCTACCGGAATAGTGACAGGAGGTCCTGTACATATCACGAAGTTAGGAATGTACAGTTATTGCTGGCTTGGGTGCTTGACTGTAATGTATGATGCGGAGACCGTCGGACTGCTGCAAATTGCTGACATCAAGAAGAACAACGACTACGCAATGTGGCTAAGGATCATTGACAAGGCGGATTGCTATCTGCTGGATGAATGCCTTGCGAAATATCGCCGTGGTCGGGCGGGTAGCGTGTCGACTCACGGCTATGCCACGATGATAGGGTGGCACTACAGATTGTGGCACAAAGCAATGGAGTTCTCCGCGGTAAGTAGTGTCTTTTGGACGTTAATCAACTTGGTGTGTGGAGTCTACAAGAAGTTGGTATACGTGGAGAGAAACCACACCACTTTGATTGGCGAAGGGAACAACATAGTGAATATTAACGAATTGACTGGGGGGGTAAATTAGGCCTTCCACAATATAGCATGGCAGCATAGCCTTGCGACTGTCTAGGTACTGTCGTCAAGGTTTTTGCAGAAAAAACAGGAATCTTGACGGCTGTATATGTGGTGAGAAACTATAAATACAGCTATAATGGATAAAATAAAAGTTGGAATTATTGGATGCGGCTTCGTAGGCGGAGCCTTGAAAGATTGGTTGGAGCACAACAACCCAGACTGCAAACTGTTTATCAGTGATCCACCGAAGGGATATAACGACGACCTGAGCGGAGTAGACATTGCGTTTTTGCAGATTCATGTGCCAACGGAAGACGACGGCACACAGGACTTGACGCTCATGAAGGAGCTTATCACGAATCTGCCGGACGTGCCCGTGTTCGTAAGGACCACCATACTGCCTGGCACGAGTGAGATGCTCTCTCGCGAGACGAAGCACCAGGTTTGCTATATGCCAGAGTTCCTTACGGAGCGAACTTTCTTGGAGGACTTCCGCAGGCAGACGATGGTATTCACTGGTGCCCAGGAACTTCTGACCAAGATCTTTGTTGGCAAGAAGTTCACGGTGATGACACCACTGGAGGCAGAACTGACCAAGTATATGCACAATGTGTTTGGGGCGTATAAGGTGACTTACTTCAACGCCTGCCGTGAATACTGCGAGCAGATGGGCGGAGACTGGCGCAAGGTACACACTGGTATGCTCCTTTCGGGGTATATCAACGACACGCACACCTTTGTGCCTGGTCCTGACGGCAAGTTCGGCTATGGCGGCAAATGCTTCCCTAAGGACGTGAATGCGTTCGCCAAGATGACGCAGGGCACTCCGCTCGGCACACTGCTGGAGCATCTGCATGAACTGAACGTGCACTTCAGGGGCGTAGAGGAGCATATTTAATTGACAGCAATTAAAGAGTTATCATGCTGTCAGTAATCTGCCCAATATACAACGAGGAGAAGTATATAGCCAAGTGCATCGAGTCCATACTAGTGCAGGACTACCCGAAGGATGACCTTGAAGTACTGTTTTTGGACGGAATGAGCAGTGACCGGACAAGGGAGATTGTCGGCGAGTTTGCCACGAGATATCCCTACATCCGGCTGCTTGACAACCCAGAGCGCATCGTGCCGTATGCGATGAACTGCGGAATCGAGGCATGCAAGGGTGACGTAGTAATTAGGCTTGACGCCCACGCTACATACGCCAACAATTATTTCTTGGAACTTGTTGGTTCCTTGAAGAGGCTTGGCGCAGACAATGTAGGGTGCGTGTGCAAGACTGATGTCTTGAACAAGACACCCAAGACTTTGGCTATACGCGAGGTGCTGAGCAATAAGTTTGGCGTTGGCAATTCCACTTTTAGAACGGGGATAGACAAAGAGCAGGAAGTTGACACGGTGCCGTTCGGGTGCTGGCGAAGGGACGTGTTCGACAAGTACGGCTTGTATGACACCAGGCTAGTAAGAAACCAGGACATAGAACTGAACAAGAGAATCATTCGCAGTGGTGGTAAGATTTTCATAGTGCCGGGGACATACTGCACCTATCTGGCGAGAGAGACATTCGGGAAACTGGCAAAAAACAATTACGGGAACGGCAAGTGGAATATACTGACGGTATTCTACACGAAGCAGCTGAAATCTCTGTCGTGGAGGCATTTCATTCCGCTGATATTTGTGCTGTCGCTGATTGTTCCGAGTGTGGCGGCAATTATATGGTGGCCAATGATAGCCGTAAGCTTATTGTCGTTGGTGGCCTACGTCGGACTGTTGGGCGGCGTAAGCCTTAAACTGGCAACAACCCAACGACTCTCGTTCGGATACTTGCTCTGGACATTCATCGTGCTGCACTTGTCGTACGGCTGGGGTTCGCTTGTGGGAATCCTCAAACTGCCGTTCATGAAGAAATAAAGATGCAGGAAGCGCTAAAGCTTTTAATAAAAATCGGCCTTGGCACTGAGCAACCTCATGCGTTGCCCGACGGAGTAGACCTGAAGGGGTTGCGAAGTCTTGCCGAAAGGCAGGGCGTGGCTGCCATCTGCTTTGACGGGTTGCAAAGGCTGACAAGCGAGCACTACGTCGGCTCTAAGCTGACGGACAAGGGGGCGATGCTCCAGTGGATAGGAAGCACTGTGCGCCAGGAACAGATGTTTAACTACCAGCTGGAACAGGCAAAGGGATTGGCAGAACTATGGGAGCAGAACGGTCTGGACACTCTGGTGATGAAAGGGTTCTCGCTCAGCCGACTGTATCCCCACCCGGAGCACCGCCCATGCTCGGACATGGACTGTTTCCTGCAATGGACGGGACAAGTAGAAGGCAGGCATGAGGCGAGTGAGAAGGGCAATGCGCTGGCAGAAGAAAATGGACTGAAGGTTGACAGAAGCTATTACAAGAACTCGAAGATACTCCAGAACGGACTAACGGTGGAGAACCACCAGTACTTGTTGCCCGTAAAGGGGAGCTGGAAAGCGAAGAAGTTCGAGAGACTGCTGTGCTCGTGGATATATGACGGCAGCAATGACTATATCGCCGACACGAAACTGATTGCAACGGCTCCATTCTTTGACTCTGTATATGTGTTGGCTCATGCTCAAGAGCATTTCCTGAACGAGGGCATTTCGCTGAGGCACGTATGTGACTGGGCTATGGTGCTGAAGGCGTATGCTGATAAAGTGGATTGGGAAGAGTGGAAGAGGGCATGCAAGGACAACGGACTTCTTTCGTTTGGCTATGCTATGAGCCGGTTGGCAAAGGACGTGTGCGGAGTAAACATCCCGTTTGAGTGCCCCGCAAACGACAAGGCGGACAGACGACTGACGGAGGATATTCTTAGCTGCAAAGAACACGACACAAGCAAGTCGGATTTTCGGACGAGGCTCAACTTGGTGAAGGGGATGTTCCAGAACAAGTGGAAATACAAGATATTCTCTAATACTAATGCCTTCATGTTCTGCTCACGCAGAGTGTGGGGCTATTTGTTTGACAAAGATTTGGATTGAACAGGGATGATACTAAAACGACTCTTTGACATCGTTGCATCTCTATGTGGATTGCTATTGATTTGGTGGGTGTTCCCCATAGTGGCACTGCTGATTCACTGGAAGATGCCGGGGGGGGCTGCCTTCTTTTGCCAGAAGCGTGTGGGCAAGGGCGGCAAACTGTTTACATGCCATAAGTTCAGGACGATGACGGTGAAGCATAATGGTTCGTCGGTCTCAGTGGCAGGTGACTCGCGCATCACCCCCTTGGGAGCCAAACTGCGGCACTATAAGATTGACGAACTTCCGGAGTTGTGGGACGTGCTGATAGGCAACATGTCGTTTGTCGGACCACGCCCCGATGTGCCGGGATATGCAGACAAACTGCAGGGCGATGACCGTAACGTGCTCAAACTGCGACCAGGTATCACAGGTCCCGCTACACTGAAATACCGACTCGAAGACGAAATGATTTCGGAGTATGTGGCAAAAAAACAGGCTGATGGTGACATCCGACCTATGCAAGAGATAGCCATAGAATACAATGACAACGTAATATATCCCGACAAAGTGAGGCTAAACTGTTATTACTATCGCCATTACTCATTCTTGAATGATATCAAAATGATAATGGCTACGGTAATGGGATTCAAGGTGAAGTTTGCTGGAGAGATGGTGTAGCCTCTCCTAATCCTCGGAGGAAAGGAACCTCGCCCAACTCTTCCCTAAAGTGAAGTGCAACCGTGTTCCAAAATTCCCATCATTTGAGCTGCACTTACCACCTTGGGAGTCCGTGGAAAATGCTTTAGATTACCAGTTACAAGAAAAGAGTTTTCCATGCTCAGTGAGACTTCGTAGAATACTCTATCGTCCTCGTCAGACATTTCGCCGTCAAAGGAAATTCGCTCTGAATGTATGCCACATCTTTTGATATACTCAAGCACAATGCAGATTTGTTCTTCTGACATTTGAAACTTTGACCGATGCAGAACTTCACGATATTCAGAAAGGATGTCTTCATTGTAGATAGGAGTTATTTTTCCTTGAAACATATTGGCAACAACTTTTACCGTTGCTGCAAAGGGATTCTTGCTTATTATAGAAGAAACAAGAATGTTGGTGTCAATTACAGCGTACACCATTGGTCTGTTTCCTTAACTTTCTGACTTCTCTAATTTCGGCATTGATTTCATCTAATGTCATTTCTGGTATACAACTAGTCTCAGCATCTTTACGCAAATCCTTAAATACACTCAAGGCTTTTTCGCGGATGTTATAATCTGAATCTGCACTTATTGTAAATGGAATCTTTCGATTACGTATCACAGCTTTTACGAAAATATTGATGGCGGTGTTTGCACTCATTCCAAACTGGGCGCAAAGTTCATCGAATATCGCTTTTTGCTGGTTGTCCAAACGGACTGTCATGGATGTCTGTGCCATACTGAATAAATTGATTGATTAAACAGAAATGTTATTTGTACGATGCAAATTTACGGCATTGTGAAGTAAATTGCAAGCAAAAACTCAACAAAATATAGCTCTATGGAAGAACGAAAGATGATTTATCTCTGCCTCGCCCACATGAGTGAGGCTGGTTTTGAGCAGAAATATATAAAAGAGGCATTCGACACCAACTGGGTGGTGCCGATGGGACCTAATGTCAATGCGTTTGAGAAAGACCTTTCGGAGTTTGTTTCGAGCCTCTCCCAACCCTCCCCTAAAGGGAAGGGGGACGCAGGACATGGGGTATATACGGCAGATCCGGTGATGTATGAACTGCTCAAGCAATTTGCGGAAGAAAACAGAAAGAACCCAACTGATGCTGAAATGTCTTTGTGGGAAGCACTCCGAGCAAAAGGACTTGGCCTAAAGTTCCGAAGACAACATATCATTGAGGACTTTATCGTTGACTTCTATTGTAACGAGAAGAAACTCACCATTGAACTGGACGGTGGATACCATAACGCTCCAGCACAGATGAAAAGCGATGCTGAACGTCCAGCCCGACTGGAGGAACTTGGTTACACAGAACTGCGCTTTACTAATGAACAAGTCTTGGCTGATACCGATACTGTCCTTAAAGAAATAACAGATGTATCAAAGTCTCTCCCTTTAGGGGGAGATTTAGAGGAGGCTCCGACCGTCGTTTGCCTTTCAGCTGGCACTGCGGCAGTACATCTGGCACTGATTGGATGTGGAGTAGGCCCCGGCGACGAAGTGCTGGTGCAGAGCTTCACCTTCTGCGCTTCGAGTCATCCTATCACCTACCTCGGAGCGAAGCCAGTGTTTGTAGGGTCGGAGGGCGAAACATGGAACATGGATCCGGTGCTGCTCGAAAAGGCTATTGTTGACCGCAAAGAGAAGACGGGAAAACTGCCTAAGGCCATCGTGCCAGTGGCGCTCTACGGCATGCCTTATCGCATAGACGAGATAATGGCCGTCGCCAACAAATATGGTATTCCTGTGGTGGAGGACGCAGCCGA
Source organism: Bacteroidaceae bacterium (assembly GCA_963600315.1). GTDB lineage: Bacteria > Bacteroidota > Bacteroidia > Bacteroidales > Bacteroidaceae > UBA6382. The sequence goes on from CAVCAW010000062.1 coordinate 12,848, forward strand.
GGGTATGGGCTCACGCTTTGACGGCAAGGTGTTGGGCACATTCGGAAAATTCGGCGTGCTGTCGTTCAACGGCAACAAGATGATTACCACCTCGGGGGGCGGCGCCCTGATATGCCGCAACCAAGAGGATGCCAACACGGTGATGTGGTATGCCACTCAGGCGCGCGACGCCTATCCTTACTACCAGCACACCGCCATCGGCTACAACTACCGTATGAGTAACGTGTGCGCCGGCATAGGTCGCGGACAGATGACGGTGCTCAACGACCACATAGCCCACCACAAGCACGTGCAGGCTCTCTACGAAGAGCTGCTGAAGGACGTGTCGGGTGTAGAAATACACAAACAGCCCGCCGACCCTCGCTATGATGCCAACTTCTGGCTTTGCGCAGCGGTTCTGTCTCCCGACGTGAGGATCAAGGGACAGGACGATGTCTACAAAGAGGTGGTGAAAACCGCCGTGGGCGGTGCGGCAGGCGTGATACACGCTGTGGACTCTGCCGTGACCGACTGTCAGCCCAATGACAACGTCGAGGCGCTGCGCATGTTCATGCTCAACAAGAAGGTGGAGTGTCGCCCCGTATGGAAGCCGATGCACAAACAACCAGTGTATGACGGTGCGCCCGTATATACCAACGGGGTGGAGGAAGAACTGTTCAAGAAAGCATTCTGCCTGCCTGCTGGTCCATGGGTGACAGACGATGACGTGAAATACATCGTGGATAGTATAAAGGAGGGTATAGAGTAGCCTCTCCCAACCCTGCCCTGAAGGGAAGGGCTATGATTCGAGCGATTAGAGGTTTGAAAAACTCTGTGTGGCATCATTAATAAACAATACTTAAAACTTAAGAATAATACAGAGGATTAGAGATTGTTCTGCCGAGGCATCGGGCGAAAAGGTTTGCCCTTGTATGGCTCGAGACTCTCTAATTTGTGACAATTAAAGGCGGATGCGCAAGGCTTTGAGTCTTGACATCCGCCTTTAATTGTTAGTTGTTAAGCCTAAAGTTATGTCATTTGTGGTTCAAGCAAACACTCCGCCTGATATTTGCTGAGCGTTATTTTTGTCCCCGTTTTCTTGTTTTTCAACTGCATTTTTTCGTAAATTTGCAAATCGCAATGCTTATTGGCAATTCCGCTTCGCTAAGGCTCTGAGAGCTACGGTATTTTCTTTAGTGGCGAGATGCGGAAATTCAACTTAAGACATTGCCTATATTTATATAACGAAATTGTGTAGACATGCCTTTGGATAAAGTATACCCTATAAAGAAAGCTTTCAGTTGGTATTTTTCTAAGAATGCGTTGCCCTATTGGACTGTATTGGCACTGGATTGCATAATGGTGCTCTTGTCGTGCTATATAGCGAGTTTCTTTGAATTGAGACAACATGAGTTTACTGCAGGGCTGACTCGAATCGCATTGTCAAGCGTTGCCTGCGTTCTGCTTTTTTGCATAGCTTTTAGGGTGTTTCATACCTATTCGGGCATTCTTCGCTACTCCACCTTGACAGACGTGGCAAGTGTTGCCAGCGCAGCATTACTCGGCACTGTGCTGACATTCCTGTTCGGACTTTGCACGGATTTTCTGAGCTTGCCGTTCTCGCACGAACACCTGTTAAAGGCTTATATACTGCTGTTCCTGTGTTCAGCATTTCTGATGAGTGCAGTTCGCGTGTTCGTGAGAGAATTGTTCTTCCTCGCAACTTCAGGAAATGCTATACCTGTGGCTGTCTATGGAGTCAGTACGGGCGGAGTCGGCCTGGCAGAAAGCGTGTTGGGCTCATCTGAAAGCAAGTATGTCCTGAGGGCTTTTGTCGATGATGAAGACAGTGACTCATATCTATTGGGCAAGAAGGTCTATCGCAATGGCGATGGTATAGGTCGCGTGTTGAAAGCCCTTGGAGTCAAAGCGCTTTTCGTGTCACCCCTCAAAAATGACGATCTACGTAACAATCAGAAAATGATAAGCGAGTTGGTGCAAGCAAATATCAAGATAATGATTGTTCCCAAGGCTGAGGAATGGGACGGAAAAAGCAAACCCTATTACCAACAGCTGCATGAAGTGGAAATTGAGGACTTGCTGCCACGCGAAATCATTGATGTGGACATGGATGCTATTGGTTCCATGCTCAGTGGCAAGTGTATCCTCATTACGGGTGCTGCCGGCTCTATTGGCTCAGAAATAGTCCGCCAAGTAGCCCAATTCAATCCTGCTCGCATGATTCTTGTTGACCAAGCCGAAACGCCAATGCATGACGTGCGTCTTATGATGCGTAGGAATTTTCCTGAAGTCAACAACGAAACGATTGTGGCTTCGATAACCGACAATCTCCACATGGAAAGCATCTTTGCCGCTTACAAACCGGAATATGTGTTTCATGCCGCAGCCTACAAGCACGTGCCGATGATGGAGGACAATCCTGTACAAGCAGTGCGCAACAATATATATGGAACGAGAGTCATCGCCGATTTGTCAGTGAAATATGGTACCAGGAAATTTGTCATGATTTCAACCGACAAAGCGGTTAACCCCACTAATGTGATGGGCTGCTCGAAACGTATTTGTGAAATCTATTGTCAGTCGCTCAACCAAGCGATAGAGGAGGGCAACGTCAAGGGCATTACGCAGTTTGTGACTACACGTTTTGGCAACGTGCTTGGTTCCAATGGGTCTGTCATACCTCTGTTTAGAAAGCAAATCAGCAACGGAGGCCCCGTTACGGTTACCCACCCCGACATCATTCGCTTCTTTATGCTTATATCAGAAGCTTGCAAACTTGTGCTTGAAGCTGGCACGATGGGCAAAGGCGGTGAAATCTTTGTGTTTGACATGGGCAACCCCGTTAAGATTGTTGACTTGGCCAAACAGATGATTAAACTTTCGGGAGCAGAGCATGTCAAGATTGAATTCACCGGACTTCGTGAAGGCGAAAAACTATATGAGGAGGTTCTCAACGACAAGGAGAACAACGTGCCGACAAGTCACCCCAAAATCATGGTGGCCAAGGTGCGTGAATATGACTACTCTGAGGTCTGCAAAGACGAAGACGAGTTGCTGAAAATATCCTATTCTCACAACGACATGGACATCGTCAGGAAAATGAAGGAAATCGTGCCTGAGTTCAAGAGCAAAGTGAGCAAATATGAAGTGCTGGATAAATAGTCGCAGTGCTGAAGAAAAGAAAAATATACAAACGATGTTGTATTCAATGACGGGCTACGGCAAGAGTGAAGCCGTATTTGGTAACAAGAAAATTATTGTGGAGATCAAGTCGCTGAACAGCAAGAGTCTTGACCTCTCAACGAAAGTTGCACCTATCTACACGGGCTGGGAAATGCAGCTGAGACAGATGGTTTCGGCCTGTGCCGTCAGAGGGAAAATAGACCTTAATATCAGAGTGGAGGAGCAAGAATCCTCGCTTGCTGCGACACTCAACAAAGATGTGATTGAGTCCTATGTCTCGCAAATGAGAGAAATTAGCGGTCAGCTCAATATCAAAGAACCGCAGGATTGGTGGCAGATAGTCACGCGCATGCCTGGAGTAACTCAGTCAACCACTGTCAACAGTGCCGACGAGGCAGAATGGCAGGTAGTTGCTGGAGTCGTCAATGAAGCACTGGCGCACTTCGTGGAGTTCAGACGACAGGAAGGACAGGCTGTGGCAGCCAAGTTCAAGGAAAAGATTGAGAATATAGGTCTATATCTCAAAGAAATAGAAACTTACGAAACTCAGAGAGTAGAGAAAATTCGCAACGAAATAGTAGGCAAATTCAATACGTTGCCAGTGGACTACGACCGCAATAGGCTGGAGCAGGAGATGATCTACTACATCGAAAAACTGGATATCAACGAGGAAAAACAGCGTCTTGCCAATCACCTGAATTACTTCTCTGAAACGATGAAGACCGATGAACCTCAGGGCAAGAAACTCGGCTTCATAGCCCAAGAGATGGGACGCGAAATTAACACGATGGGAAGCAAAAGCAATCAGGCCGAAATGCAGAATGTCGTGGTGAAAATGAAGGACGAACTTGAGCAAATCAAAGAGCAAGTCCTCAATGTACTATAACACTTAATTCTACGATTACTTATGTTGTTGGTATTTTCAGCACCGAGCGGTAGCGGCAAGTCCACACTCATCAATTTCTTGATGCAGCAGGGGCTCAACCTGAAGTTTTCGGTGAGTGCAACGTCGAGAGCTCCGCGCGGAAGTGAAAAAGATGGTGTGGAATATTTTTTTCTTTCTCCCGAAGAGTTCAGAAAGAAGATTTCGGAAAACGCATTCGTCGAGTATGAAGAAGTCTACAAGGATACGTTTTATGGCACTCTGAAATCGGAGATTGACAGGATGCTTAACAACAAGGAGAATGTCGTGCTAGACATCGATGTAAAAGGCGCACTCAATATCAAGAAGCAATATGGCGACAAGGCTTTCCTTGTGTTTATCCAACCGCCATCAGTTGAAGAACTGCGCAAAAGGCTACTAGGCAGAAACACCGACAGTGCTGAAGTGATAGAGCAGAGGTTGCAGAAGGCATCTTATGAGTTGTCCTTCGCTGACAGCTTTGACACAACTATAGTCAACGGAGACCTGCATCTGGCAGAGGAACAACTTCTTCATGCTGTCAAAGACCGCCTTGCTGGTGAGGCTTGAATAATAGGGGAGAAAAGTAGTGAGAATCGGAGTTTTCGGAGGTTCGTTCAATCCTGTTCACAAAGGGCACGTGCTATTGGCTCACAATGTGTTGCTGTCGGGCGTTGTCGATGAATTGTGGTTTATTGTCTCACCGCATAATCCCTTGAAAACGAAAGAGTCACTGATGGATTCTCAAGCAAGACTTGACAAAGTTCGTCGGGCAACCGAGCACATTGAAGGAGTCTTCGTTTCGGACGTGGAGTTCACTCTTCCGCAACCATCTTATACATATCTCACACTGCGCAAACTGCAACAGTTGCGACCGCATGACGAATTCGTGCTGATTATCGGTGCCGACAACTGGCATTGCTTCAATTCGTGGAAAGAGCACGATGAGATACTCTCCAGATATCAAATCGTCATATATCCTCGCAGTGGCTATAGTATCGATGAGAATTCTCTTCCGGAGAACGTAACCTATCTTGATATGCCACTTTATGATGTTTCGTCTACCCAAGTTCGCGAAATGATGACGAAAGGAGAGGATGTCAGCGGTTTGCTGCCTTAGTTGAACTTTATGCGGCGACATCTGTTCTTATAATCCTGCCTGCAACAAGGAAGTCCCGTGCGCAGTCGGATTGTTTCTATTTTTTTTACCTAAACCATTCTAGATAGCCCTTCTGCTTCGAAAGGGCTCTAGGTATACGATGCTTTTTGTTGAGCTTGCGTTAGTATTTCGGCGGAAATTGAACTGCGTTTCGCCCGAAATCGACAATCGTCTCGCCCGAAACGGATTGTCATTTCCGCCGAAACGACAAGGTCTGTTCAACATTATTTTTCGTTTTCGCAACAAGATTTTTTGCAAAGTCTTGTTGAATCGTGCGTGTCTTTACTAAAAAATAGGTTGACACTGCGTGATAATAGGTGAGGTTTTGCTATCTTTGCGGTGTTATGAGATGTGTGCGGCTACTCTCTACTCATGGTGATTGCCCGTGGATTTCTCTACTCTAATTGAATTGTATAATCTTTAACAAAACCTCACTGCTATGACTAAGAAGTATAATTTTAATGCGGGTCCGTCTATTCTGCCCCGCGAAGTGATTGAGAAAACAGCTGCTGCTTGCCTTGACTTCAATGGCATCGGCCTTTCGTTGATGGAAATAAGCCATCGTAGCAAGGACTTCCAACCTGTCATTGACGAGGCTGAGTCTATCATGAAAGAACTTCTAGATATTCCCGAGGGCTATAAGGTGCTTTTCCTAGGCGGAGGTGCTAGTCTGGAGTTTTGCATGGTGCCTTACAATTTCCTTGAGAAGAAAGCCGCTTATCTCAATACTGGTGTATGGAGCAAGAAGGCCATAAAGGAAGCTAAGCTTTTTGGTGAAGTGGTTGAGGTGGCATCTTCTGCCGACAGAAACTTTGCCTATATCCCTAAGGGTTGGACGATACCTACTGACGCTGACTATTTCCACATCACCACCAACAATACTATCTATGGTACAGAAATACGTGAGGACTTCGACTCACCCATACCGATGATAGCCGACATGAGTTCTGACATCTTGAGCCGCCCTGTTGACGTTAGCAAATATGCTATGATTTATGGCGGTGCACAGAAGAATATCTCTATGGCAGGTGTTACTTTCGTGATTGTCAAGGAAGATGCTCTGGGCAAGGTGAGCCGCACTATCCCTACGATGCTTGACTATCGCACTCATGTTGACAAAGGTTCTATGTTCAACACTCCTCCTGTATTGCCAATCTATAGCGCACTCCAGACTATGAAGTGGGTGAAGGCGCAGGGTGGCGTCAAGGAGATGGAGCGCAGAGCTCATGAGAAAGCCAAGATTGTCTATGACGAGATTGATCGCAATAAGCTGTTTACCGGAACTGTAGATAAAGACTCTCGTTCGGTAATGAACCTTTGCTTCGTGATGAACGAAGACTACAAGGATTTGGAAGCCGAATTCATGTCGTTCGCAACAGAGCGTGGAATGGTCGGCATAAAGGGTCACCGTTCGGTCGGTGGATTCAGAGCTAGCTGCTACAATGCCATGTCGGTGGAGGGTTGCAAGGCTTTGGCTGACTGCATGAAGGAATTTGAGGCTAAACACTAATCTTCAATCTTCAGAAACCCAGAAAAAATGAAAAAAGTACTGATAGCAACTGAAAAGCCCTTTGCACCAGTAGCAGTGGAGGGCATAGGTAAGGTGCTGGCGGAAGCCGGTTATGAGCTTGCCTTATTGGAAAAATATACGGAGAAAGCTGAGCTGCTGAAGGCTGTAGCAGATGCTGATGCGCTAATCGTTCGCAGCGACAAGGTTGACGCTGAAGTTTTGGAGGCTGCTAAAAATCTTAAGATTGTGGTGCGTGCCGGCGCTGGCTACGACAATATTGACCTGAATTCGGCAACCGCCCATGGAGTCGTTGCGATGAATACTCCTGGACAGAATTCCAATGCCGTCGCTGAATTGGTGTTGGGACTGCTGGTCTATGCTGTGCGCAATTTCTACAACGGCAAAGCTGGAACGGAACTCAAGGGAAAGAAACTCGGAATTCTGGCATTTGGTAATGTCGGTCGCAACGTGGCACGCATTGCCAAGGGCTTCGAAATGGAAGTGTTGGCGTATGATGCGTTCTGCCCCGCAGAGGTTATTGAGGCTGCTGGCGTAAAAGCAGTGGCTAGCACGGCTGAGTTGTTTGAGCAAAGCGATATCGTGAGTCTGCACATTCCAGCTACTCCCGAGACCGTGAAGAGTATCAACGCAGAACTCGTAGACAAACTGCCCAAGGGTGGAATCCTTATCAATACCGCCCGCAAGGAAGTCGTAGACGAGGCATCTCTGCTTGAGCTGATGGCTAAGCGCTCGGACCTTAAATACATTTCTGACATTAAGCCCGATGCCGACGCTGAATTTGTGGCTAATTTTGCTGACCGCTATTTTGCCACTCCCAAGAAGATGGGAGCTCAGACAGCAGAGGCTAATATCAATGCCGGGCTTGCCGCTGCAAATCAGATTGTGGCATTCTTCAAAGACGGTGTGACCAAATTTCAGGTTAACAAATAAGACATTCCGGCTATGGCAATAGTTAAACCTTTTAGAGGCATCCGTCCTCCCAAGGAGTTTGTGGAGGAGGTGGAGAGCCGCCCCTATGACGTGCTTGATTCGGAAGAGGCTAGGGCAGAGGCTGGCGACAACGAGAAGTCGCTGTACCATATAATCAAGCCAGAAATCAATTTCTCCGTTGGCACGTCAGAATATGCTCCCGAGGTCTATGAGAGTGCTGCGCAGCATTTCAAGATGTTTCAGGAGAAAGGTTGGCTGAAGCAAGATGCCCAAGAGAACTATTATCTCTATGCACAGACCATGAGTGGCAAGACCCAATATGGTCTCGTGGTATGCGCTCACGTGTCAGACTATCTGAACGGTGTAATCAAGAAGCATGAACTGACTCGCAAGGACAAGGAAGAAGACCGCATGAAACACGTCAGAGTGAACAATGCGAATATGGAACCCGTATTCTTTGCCTATCCCGACAACAGCACTTTGCTTGGCATCATAACCAAATATTCGCAGACGACTCCTGAATATGACTTCATTGCTCCGATTGACGGCTTTGGGCACAAATTCTGGGTCATCTCGGACGAGGCCGACAAAGATGCGATTACAAAGGAGTTTGCAGCTATGCCTGCACTCTATATCGCCGACGGACATCATCGGTCTGCTGCAGCTGCCTTGGTGGGAGCCGAGAAAGCTCGCCAAAATCCATCGACCACAGGCAAGGAGGAATACAACTACTTCATGGCGGTGTGTTTCCCTGCAAGCCAGCTGACGATACTTGACTACAACAGAGTGGTGAAGGATCTCAACGGAATGACGTCTGAACAATTCCTTGATGCCTTGAGTCAGGACTTCGTGGTGGCTGACAAGGGTGTGGACATATACAAGCCCACTGAAATTCATGAGTTCTCCCTCTATCTCGAGTCGCACTGGTATAGCCTTAAGGCTAAGCCGGGGACGTATGACGACAGTGACCCTATTGGTGTTCTCGATGTTGACATCTCGTCGCGCCTTATATTGGACAAGCTGTTGGGCATAAAGGATTTGAGAACGGACAAGCGGATTGACTTTGTCGGTGGCCTTCGCGGACTGGGAGAGTTGAAACGACGCATAGACAGCGGAGAGATGAAGATGGCTCTTGCCCTGTATCCAGTCACTATGAGACAGATAATGGACATTGCTGACAGTGGCAAAATAATGCCGCCTAAAGCAACGTGGTTTGAACCAAAACTCCGTAGCGGGTTGGTTGTACATAGTCTGGACTAGACTTTTATCAAAACGAGAGTTTTCAGAGTTGTGGTATCACGACTTTGAAGACTCTTGTTTTTGTTTTGTAACAAATTTTGTTTAATGAAAGAAATACATAAGGTAAACTGGGGATTTGTTGGTTGTGGCGAGGTCACTGAAAAGAAAAGTGGTCCCGCTTTCCGCTTGGTGGAGAACTCTGATGTGGTTGCCGTGATGAGTAGAAACCGCGATAAGGCTGAGTCTTACGCTAGACGTCACGACGTTAAGAAATTCTATACGGACGCAACGGAGTTGATAAATGCTCCCGAGGTTAACGCTGTATATATTGCAACGCCACCTTCAACACATGCCACCTTCGCCATAATGGCTCTGAAAGCAGGGAAACCTGCTTATGTGGAAAAGCCATTGTCGTCAAATTATCAGGATTGCCTTCGTATAAACCGAATCTCCCAACAGACAGGTGTTCCTTGCTTCGTGGCTTATTATCGCAGGGAGTTGCCTTATTTCAAGAAAGTAAAACAGCTGATAGAAGACGGTGCCGTTGGTGATGTAATCAATGTGCAGATTCGTTTCTCTGTTCCGCCACGTGACTTAGACTATAATCGTCATAATCTCCCGTGGCGCGTATTGCCCGACATTGCAGGTGGTGGTTATTTCTATGATTTGGCTCCCCACCAGATAGACCTCTTGCAGTGTCTGTTCGGCCATATTGTTGAGGCTACGGGCTATTGTACAAACAGAGGAGGGTTGTATGAATCTGAAGATACTGTCAGTGCCTGTTTCCGCTTTTTCAATGGTTTGCCCGGTTCTGGTTCCTGGTGTTTCGTAGGACACGAATCTGCCAAGGAAGACCGCATTGAGATTATTGGCAACAAGGGCAGTCTGCGTTTTTCAGTTTTTACCTATGAACCCATTACCCTCTACAATGAACAAGGGAAGCAGGTGTTTGTGGTCGACAACCCCCGCTATGTCCAACTGCCGCTGATAAAGCAGGTAGTAGAGCACTTGCAACACAAATCTATCTGCAGTTGCGACTCTACGAGTGCAACATCCGCCAATTGGGTAATGGACAGAATATTGGGCAAAATATAATGATGGCTCAGCGTGTTTAGATGAAAAGGATTCTAGCTGTAGTCGTCTTGCTGCTTGCTATGCACCCAAGTGCATGGGCAGGTGTTGATTCACTTGCTATTGCCGAGGGCGCGTGTGGTGGCGATACGATAATCTCTGTTGATACTGCCAGACAAAAGAAGAAAGGAAATTTCTTTGTTAGACTGTTGAAGAAAGCACTTGATGTCGATACCAATTATATAGAACGCGACAAATACAATGTAACTCTGAAGACTCAGTCGGACTGGCGCTACAAGCAGATACGGTTAAGTGGTTCTGATGATGATGGGCACAGTCAGACTCTTTATTTCAGTCCACACTCGCAGGTTACAATAGGTCCTTATGCAAGCTGCAGCCTGCTCTCGCTCGGTTGGACAATTGATATCGGTTCGAGACTTTCTACTCACAATTCCAATCTGTATCTGTCTGTCTATGCGCCTATGATAGGGATAGATTACTATTACGAAAACGATATCAATGGTTACAGAATACGAAAGTTGAGAGGATTTGACCGTGATATTATCGAAGAAAGCCAAGGAATGTCTTTCCCTGGTCTTTCTTCCGACATGACCTATATCCATGCTTACTATATCTTCAATCATCGCCACTTTTCCTATCCTGCAGCCTACAGCCACTCTACAGTACAACGTCGCACAAGCGGTGGACTTATACTCGGCTATTCTTATTCCCGACAGCAAGTGAAGTTTGACTACGAACAGCTCCCTGTGCCATTTCATTCTGATGGTGATGTAGTCATAACTGATGCCTTGAAAGTGAAGGAGGTGCGCTACATAAACCATTCGCTATCTCTTGGCTACAGCTTTAATTGGGTCTTGGCACGCAACTTGCTGCTCAATGCCACTGCATCGCCATCAATCGGCTATAACTTTACGAAAGGACAAAAACCTACAGCGGACAGGCTGTATCGACTCAGAAATATCAATTTCGACTTTGTCGGGAAAGTCGCTTTTGTGTGGAATACCAACCACATGTTTGCGGGAGGCTCATTTACAGCCCATACCTATACGTACAAGAAATCAACGTTCTCCTGTAAGAACTCCCTTTTCTCTGCGCAGATATATGTTGGTGTAAACGTTTGGCGCAAGAAGGCCCAAAAACGATAGAAATGATTAACTTTGTACTGAAAACAATATTAATTGGTTAACATGAAAGAACTACAATTGAAATACGGCTGCAATCCGAATCAAAAGCCGGCTCGTATATTCATGAACGACGGGGAACTGCCGGTTAAGGTGCTCAATGGTCGTCCTGGTTATATTAATTTTCTTGACGCTCTGAACAGCTGGCAACTTGTCATGGAGCTGAAAAAAGCTACGGGTGTTCCGTCTGCAGCAAGTTTCAAACACGTCA
>CAVCAW010000062.1:24284-40033 GCA_963600315.1 Bacteroidaceae bacterium
GAGCGATGTTGAAAAAAAGATATATTTTGCTGATGACCTCAATATAGAGTTTACACCGATAGCCAACGCTTATATACGTGCCAGAGGGGCTGACAGAATGTCAAGCTATGGTGATTTTATTGCCTTGAGCGATGTCTGTGATGAGGCTACCGCTACGGTTGTTAAGCGTGAAGTTTCAGATGGAATCATAGCTCCTGGCTATACCGATGGGGCTCTTGAGATTCTTCGGGAAAAACGCAAGGGTACATACAATGTCATACAGATGGATCCTACATATAGACCAGAACCGATTGAACGCAAACAAGTCTTCGGCATTGTCTTTGAACAAGGACGCAACGAGATTGATTTGTGTGGTGAAAACTTGTTTGAGAATATTCCTACACAAAGCAAATGCTTCTCAGAAGAGGCAAAACGCGACTTGAAGATTGCGCTCATTACGTTGAAATACACACAAAGCAACTCTGTATGCTACGTGAAGAATGGTCAGGCTATCGGAATTGGTGCCGGTCAGCAGAGCCGTATTCATTGCACACGCCTCGCTGGCAACAAAGCTGATATATGGTGGCTACGTCAGCACCCCAAAGTCCTAAACTTGCCTTGGCTCGATAAAATCAGACGTGCAGACAGAGACAACACTATTGATGTGTATATCTCTGATGACTATGAAGATGTGCTTAATGACGGAACTTGGCAGATGTTCTTTAAGCATAAGCCAGAGCCTCTCACTCGCGAAGAGAAGAAATCCTGGATATCCAAGAATACTGATGTTTGTCTTGGCTCGGATGCCTTTTTCCCATTTGGTGACAATATCGAGCGTGCTCATAAGAGCGGTGTGAGGTATATTGCCCAGGCTGGTGGTAGTGTGAGAGATGATAATGTGATTGAAGTATGCGACAAATACGGAATCACTATGGCATTTACTGGCATCAGGCTTTTCCATCATTGATTTTTCTATTGATTTTGTAAAGAAAAGATGACTGAAGAAGAATTGCAGCAAGCCATGCTCAGCGGCATCTCTTTTAAAGGCGCTTCTAAAAAGAAATCGCCCGACAACCCAAATGCCGTCAAGACCAAAGCGAAGAAAAAAACGTATATTACAGGTTTGCATGGTTCGGGGGCTGCAAAGAAGAAAGCCAAAATAAGAGAGAAGCGCGCTAACAGGCACAAGCCTAAACCGAGCAAGTAGTCTAATCCGAGCAAATAATGACTCTTCGACAAAATATTTTGTCGGGAGCGCAAAATAGGAACGGGTAATTGTCTCAGTCTAAGAAGGTTCTTTTACATACAAAAAAGCACTCCAAAAATGGAGTGCTTTTTTTGTATTAAATTGTTTGTGACAATAGTACAGCTTTATTGTTTTCGTGTGTCATATTCTCCTATATGCCGTTATTATAAAAGGAGAATCGCTCTAAGGATGCAAACTTATTTTGCGGTTTTCTTTGGGGCTTTCTTTTCTTTGGGCTTAGCTTCCTTAGTTTTAGTTTCTTTTGGCTTGTCTGTAGTCTTTGAGGTTTCTTTGCTTTTGTTGGTTTTAAGCAGCTGCAGTGTCTTTTGAAGTTTCTCTATTTCCTTGTCTTTGAGCGTCAACTCTTCCTCTTGGTTGCGGATTGTTGTCAGCAGTGCAGACAATTGCTCGTTGTCGGTGTCAGGATAAAAGTTGTTTACTCGTGTGGTGAAGTCCGAAATGATGTTCATGTAGTTGGTGAAAGCATCGTAGGGCGAATCGTAGATACCTCTGTAGGCTCCGTCGCTGCTTGGCTTTGTCGACATAAATCGGAAGTTGTTGGTAGCTTGGAGGTAGTCCCAATCTTGCTTTATGCGTTTATCGTTGAGTATCTGTACACGCTCAGCGATTTTATAAAGTTTGTTGAATGCCTCGCGTTGCATGTCGTTGCCCAACCAAGGCGAGATGTCGCGTTCTTCGTCTACCCATGTCACAGGATATTGGGCATTGAATGTATCTGCTGCCTTGAACTTAGCGCATATTTCAGATGGGGTGGAGAATGTGATGCCCTTTTCTTTTGCTTGAGCGGGTAGCGCTTTCATGAACTCTAGGATGTTGCTCGACAATGGCTGGAATATGCCGAGTGCGCACAATTCCATGAAGATGTTGTAGACCTGTTCTTCTTGTGGTTGTGAGGCAATCCAATTCATGTAGGTGTCGGCAAAGAGAGGGTATTCCTGCCAGCTACTATCGTTGAATCTGTAAGAGATATCTTCGCTCAATCCACAGTCTCTCAAAAGGAGTTTCAGCTTGGGTGCTTGTCCACAGCTGTAGAGGTAATGTGGACTCTTCCAGCCTAAGATATGCTTGGCTCCTTCGGTAATCATACCCTTAAAGCCCATCTCGGAGACCATTCTGCCGATGTCGTCGGTATATATCAGCGCAGAGTTGCGAAAAATCTTGGGTTCTACTCCGAAAACATTTTTGACCTTGTCGCACAGATGCTTGACTTCTTGCTTGAAGCAGTCCTCGTTGGCCAAAGATGATAGTCCGTGGCTGTAGGTTTCTGCTAGAATCTCGCAGCATCCTGTAGCGACGAGTTTCTGTATCAACTCAATTACTTGAGGGGCATGGATTTCCAAAAGTTCAATGGAGCATCCTGACAATGAAAGGGCGCACTTGAAGAATCCTTTGTTTTCCTCTGCCATCTCGATGAGTGTCTTGAGCGAAGGTATGTAGGACTTCTCGGCCGTGTCGACTATGCTGCGCTCGTTTTCGTAGTCATCGTAATAGTAATGGTCAGTACCGATATCAAAGAAACGGTAACGTTTGAGATGAATATTCTGGTGTATTTCAAAATATAGACAGATGGTTTTCATAACAATTATTGTTTGAAGGGTTGTGTTTTTATTGCAGGAATCTCGTTGGGATTATTGGCCTAACAGCCTCTGATAGTGCTGGTAGATGCGTTGTCCTACTTTTTCCCATGTGATATTGTTGACTTCTTCGCGTCCCTCACGCTCAAGATAGTCGTGGAATTCGTCGTTAGTACAGAGTGAGTGTATGGCATCTGCCATGGCCTCTATATCCCAATAGTCTGTCTTTATGCAGTTTTTCAGTATTTCGCCGCAACCTGACTGTTTTGAGATAATGCTGGGAACTCCTGACTGCATTGCTTCGAGTGGTGAGATGCCGAACGGCTCGCTTACGGAGGGCATAACGTACACATCGCTGTGCTTGAACGTTTCATACACGGCGTCACCTTTCATGAATCCCGGGAAATGGACGCGGTCGGCAATTCCTTTCTGGGCAGCAAGGTTTATCATGGCGTTCATCATGTCGCCAGAACCAGCCATGCAAAATCTGATGTTTCTTGTTCGGTCAGCCACCATCTTTGCTGCTTCAATAAAGTATTCGGGACCTTTCTGCATCGTGATACGACCGAGGAAAGTTACGATTTTCTCCTTTTTCTCGCGGAATGGTTGCCGTTGCGACACTATTCTCTGCACACGTTCAGGCAGCGGATAGACTGCGTTGTGCATGGCGAAGCATTTGTTGGGGTCTTGGTAGTAATGGTTGATAACGGTCTGGCGTGTCAACTCGCTGACGCACATAATGCAGTCGGCATGGTCCATACCGTCTTTCTCAATGCTATAGACTGTCGGATTGGCGTGTCCTCTAGACCGGTCAAACTCAGTGGCATGTACGTGTATTACTAATGGTTTGCCCGAGACTTGTTTGGCATGAATGCCAGCAGGGTAAGTGAGCCAGTCGTGGGCATGGATGATGTCGTAGGTTTGCTGGCGAGCCACCACTCCCGCAACGATGGAATAGTTGTTGATCTCTTCCTTCAGATTGTCGGGGTATCTGCCGGAGAATTCTATGGCTCCGATGTCGTTAGTGCCTATATAGTGGAAATCCGAGTAGATGTGGTTTCGCAAGTCGTAATATAACTCTGTCGACATCTGATTTCCGAGACGGTTAGTCAACCAGTCGTTGTCAACATCGCGCCAAACCACTGGCACGTGGTTCATGGCGATAATGTCAAGGAAACTTCTGTCTTCATCGCCGTGGGGAGCCGGAAGGCAAAAGGTGATTTGAATGTCTCCTTGTGCAGCGAGTCCCTTTGTCAGGCCGTAGCTTGCTGTGCCAAGTCCGCCTAGTATGTGTGGAGGGAATTCCCAACCGAACATTAATACTTTCATATATATCAGATTGGAATTTATTGTTGGTTCTGGTTAATGTTATCGAGCAGGCGTATTGCTCTCAAGATTGATGCTACATTCATGGCGAACGAGACAGCACCTCTGCCATGGAATGGTGGGTTGCCGTCAAAGAGTTCTGGAATGGAGCCCAAGTCGTGGTAGAACAATTCTTCTTCGAACGTTATGAGTTGGCGTTCAATGAAGCTTAGTCCGCTCATTTTGTTGACTTTGAGATATGCTTCGAGGTAGAATCCTGTGAGCCAGGGCCATGCTGTGCCTTGGTGGTATGCTGAGTCACGTTCCCATTGGTTACCTGCATAGATGGGGCGATAGCCTCCACTCTTTGGGCTGAGCGAACGCAGACCCTTGCGTGTGACGAGTTCCTTTGTGCAGATGTCAAGGGCTCGTTTCTGCTGTTCACGTGTCAGTGGAGAATGGTCAAGGGCAACGGCAAAAATCATGTTGGGCCTTACTTCCCAGTTGACCATTTGTCCGTCAACATAGTCGTACAGATAGCCACAATCGTTTACAAACATGTATTGGAACGACCGTTGTACCTTCTCGGCGAGAACCTGAATCTTGTTGGCTTCAGCTTCTTTTTTGCTGTCGGTTAGAATTTGTGCATAGAAGCAGAGGGCATTATACCATAGGGCATTGAATTCGACGATATATCCTGACCGCGGTATGATTGGCTGACCGTTGTGGACGGAGTTCATCCATGTGATGGGTTTGTCGTGGCCATCGGCATAGAGCAGTCCATTGTCCTCCAATGCCAAGTTCTTGTGCTTGTTTTCTAGGATAAAGTTCATCAGTTTTGCAATCAAGTCTCCGTAAAGCTCGATTGCTCTGCTGCGGTTAGCCGTCTTGTAGTATTGCTGCAGACACCACAAAGCCCACAAAATTATGTCGGGGTGTTCTGTCTCGTAGATTTCAACGTCAACAGGTTCGTCGTTGACGATTGATAACAGTGCTTTTGACGCAGTCTTCATATATAACTCAAATGTTTGGGTCTCACCCAAAGACAGCGTCAGTCCTGGCATGGAAATAAAGAAATCTCGTGCTCGGCACTTGAACCACGGATAGCCAGCAATGATGTAGTTCTCTTCGCCTTTGTGAAGCCTGAACTGGTGTGCGGCGTGGTACAAACAATTGTAGAAGGAGTCCATCGGCTCCGTATTGGTGGCATCGATGTCCATTATGCGCTTGAGCTGGGTGGGCTGAATTTCAGTCACTCCGGCTGAGAAACAAATCGTTTCGCCTTTTTTGATAGGCATCTCAAAGTAGCCGGGGTGATACAAGTCCTCGTTAGACTCATAGCCGCGTTCGCGCTCTTTGGGATAGTCAAGCCCCATATACCAGTCGTCGACCTCAACAAACGATGATTTTTTGTTAGTCTGCATATAGATATCAGGGTAGCCTTCGTAGAGGTTCATCTTGACACCATTTTTTACAGCAGTTTTTGACTTGGTGCATATATCATTTTTATGGGTGAAAGTGCGCACACTGCGGTATGCCAGGAACGGATGTAGTCTCAGTGTCGTGGCTGAATGGGCATCCAGCAGTGTGTAGCGTATGATTACACGCGATTCGCTCCTTCTGAAATGTATTTCTTTTTGGAGGACAACACCTCCTACATTGTATATAGTAGTAGGGAATGACTTCCACTCAAACGATTTGATATACTTGTGGCCGTTGGGGCTGTAGTTATTTCCCTGGTATTTGTGGACGGCAAGGTTAAATTCAGCCCCATGTTGTATGATTGTCTCGTCAAGCGATGACAACAATACGTGCAACTCATTGTCAAGTTCGGGTATAGGCATTACGAGCAAGCCGTGATATTTACGAATGTTGCATCCTACTATTGTGGTGCAGCAGTATGCTCCCGTATCGTTGGTACAAAGAATCTCGCGTGGCAACGACTCTTGTAGGTTGGTCATCCGGACTTTGTCGTAACTGATATATGCGGTCATAATTATAATGAATTAGGAATTGCAAATTCTATTGTCTTTTCTCTGCACACAAATGTAAACATTTATTTTCAAATGCCAGTCAAACAAATATACTATTTATATAAAAATAGGCGCAAATGTAATATTGTATGTGCTATATTGCAGCAGTTGTTGTTATGCAAGGCTTTACTCTAGTTTGAAAAATACAATGTTGCGGCGCTTCTTTTTTCGCTCTGCTTAGATTTCATTCTTACTTTGTCAATTGTTTGTGGATACTGATAAACGTGTCTGTGAGACACTCTTCTCTAAGTCCGCAGGTTGTCTAAGTCTGCTAGAATCCTATTGAGCAGACGTTGGCGTTTCGGCGGAAATTGATATCTGCTTTCGCCGAAGCGTTTGTCCGTTGCCGCCGAAATGCTCCAAAATTTCCGCCGAAATGCTATTGGTTGGCCAACAATTTTTTCTTTGAATACGGTTCGTATTTTTTTTCTTTTGAGATGTTAATCATTATCGGATAAAAGGACGTAATTTTGCGCAAAATATTGGAATGCCGTATGAAAGAAACACAAGAATTGTCAGAGGACAATAACCGTCGGTCAGTTTTTTTGAGCCTGCGCAAGAAAAGGTGGTTTTCGCTCGCAGTGGTGGGCATAGTGTTGTTGGGCTGCGTTGTTTTTGTTTTTGCCTTCCCGTTTTCCACAAAGAGTGAAGCGGTTTGTCTCTATATTGACAATGATGATAATATTGACTCGGTTTACGCTAAGGTTGAACGTGAACTCAGCCCCAGCGGAATGGCGACCTTCAAACTGCTTTCTTCGTTGTCGTCTTATGATTGCAACATACGCCGTGGACGTTATGAAATACCTGCCCGTGCCTCGCTCATTTCAGTCTTTCATAAATTGAAGGGTGGTAGGCAGACTCCTGTTCGCATTGTTATTCCGCCAACATGGACTAAGGAAATGGCTCTAGGACGAATTGCCCCTAAACTTATGACAGACTCTGCCTCGCTGGTTAAGACCTTTAATAATCAGGAACTTTGCAGCAAGTACGGTTTGGATACCAACACGGTGGTCTGTGTTTTGATACCCAATACCTATGAGGTGTATTGGGACATTTCTCCGGAGGATATACTTGCGAAAATGTATGAAGAGAGCCGCAAGTTCTGGACTGAAGAACGTCTTGACAAGGCTAGGGCAATGAACCTAAGTACTACGGAAGTGCTTACGCTTGCCTCGATAGTGGATGCTGAAACTGCCAATAGTAAAGAAAAACCGGTGATTGCTGGTGTGTATGTCAATAGGTTGCATGAGGGAATGCCTCTACAGTCTTGTCCCACGGTGAAATATGCTTTGGGCGAATTTGGATTGCATCGCGTCTATGAGAAGATGCTGCGCACCCCAAGCCCCTACAATACTTATATTCACGCTGGCTTGCCACCTAGCCCGATAAGAATTCCTACGGTTGAAGGTATTGACGCAACACTCAATTACGCAAAGCATGATTATCTGTATATGTGTGCCAAGGAAGACCTTTCGGGCACGCACAATTTCGCTTCATCATATAGCGAGCATAGTGCCAATGCCAAACGCTATGCTGAGGCTATGAACAAGAGACACGTCAAATAGTCAGGCTTTTACAGTCAGTTCTACAGCCGAACAGCCAACACTGGTCCTTACGGGCGGTGCAAGTTTCTGAATCCTTATACTGACAGTGTTGATGCTGCTAAAACTTTCACACAATTTGCGTGATATTTTGTATGCAAGATGTTCGAGAAGTCGCGATTTCACGCTAAAGATGCTCTCTACTATATCCAAGACCTTGGAGTAGTCAACGGTTCGCTCAATATTGTCTGAGGCCAAATCCTCTTCGGTCGTATTCACTTCTAGGCTTACGTCGATTTCAAACCAAGAGCCTACTGCTTGCTCCTCTAGCGACACTCCGTGGAAGCCATACAAGCGTATCCTGTCGAGTTGTATCTTTGTGCTGTCTATTTTCATTTTGCTTTTGTCTGTTTAGTTATCCATTAGCTGTCCATAGCGAACTTGGATGCAAAGATAACCGATTCGTCGCTAAGTGACGGTGTAAAAAGTACTCATTTCTAGTAGTCGCTTTAAAAAGGCTGATTACAATAGAAAGGTACTTTTAATTTTTTTTAATTATGTAATTAATGAGAAAGCAGTACTTTTGCATGTTACAAAACATATAGAGATATAACATTATGGAACAAAACATCGACTTGCGTAGTCTTAACGAACTGATAGAGAGTAAATCCGCAATAGTTACTAATATTAGGACTGGCATGAGCCAGGTGATTGTGGGACAATCCCATCTGGTTGACTCTTTGCTTGTGTGTCTGCTCAGCAGCGGTCATATCTTGCTAGAGGGTGTGCCGGGATTGGCCAAGACTCTTGCTATCAAAACTTTGGCAGGACTTGTTGATGCAAGCTACAAGCGTATCCAGTTCACGCCTGACCTTTTGCCTGCCGACGTAATTGGAACTATGGTCTATAGTCAGAAGACTGAAGATTTCGCAGTCAAGAAAGGTCCCGTGTTTGCCAACTTCGTATTGGCAGATGAGATTAACCGCGCTCCCGCTAAGGTGCAAAGCGCATTGCTTGAAGCTATGCAAGAGCGCCAAGTGACCATCGGCAATCAAACGTTTGAACTTCCCAAGCCGTTCCTGGTGTTGGCTACTCAAAACCCGATAGAACAAGAAGGTACGTATCAACTTCCGGAGGCCCAAGTCGACCGATTCATGCTTAAAGTGATTATTGACTATCCAACGAGAGAGGAAGAACGAATGGTTGTAGACAACCATATCAAGGGCAAAAGCCAGGAAGTGAAACCTCTTCTTGGTCTCAAGGAAATCAACGAGGCACGTGAGGTGGTCAAGAATATCTACATTAGCGAGGAGATAGAAGACTACATCACGGATATCGTTTTTGCCACGAGATATCCCGACAGATATGGCATGAACGATATCGCCCAGTACGTAAGTTTCGGAGCTTCGCCACGTGCTAGCATTAATATGGCACTGGCATCCAGAGCGTATGCCTTTTTGAAACATCGCGGTTATGTAATTCCTGATGACGTAAGAGCAATGGCTCATGATGTGTTGCGTCACAGAATAGGACTGACCTACGAAGCCGAAGCCAACAATGTTGATGCTGACAAAATTATATCTGGCATTTTGGAGAACGTCAAGATCTCTTAGTAACCTCGCTTCATTCACTAGAAGAACTATCCAAACCAGTTTTTTGCAATGGACACGGCAGAATTGCTTAGAAAAGTAAGGCAGATAGACATAAAGACTCGAGCCTTGTCGAACAATGTGTTTGCCGGCGAGTATCACTCTGCATTCAAAGGTCGGGGTATGTCGTTCTCTGAGGTGAGAGAATATCAGGCTGGCGATGACATTCGCGACATTGACTGGAACGTTACTGCGAGGTTTTGTCGTCCTTACACAAAACTGTTTGAAGAAGAACGCGAACTTACGGTGCTACTCATGGTCGACGTGTCGGGTAGTTCGGCATGTGGAACATATCGTGGGAAAGTGCGTGACACCATAACCGAAATCGCTGCAACTTTGGCATATTCAGCCATTGAGAACAACGACAAGATAGGAGTGGTCTTCTATTCAGACAAAATCGAGAAATATATTCCGCCGCTCAAAGGACGAAAGCATATACTCTATATCATTCGCGAATTGCTCGAACTTGAACCAGAAGGAACCGGCACGGATCTTGCTAATGCCCTTGAGTTTCTTGTCAACACCCAGAAGAAACGCTGCTCTGTATTCGTGCTGAGCGACTTCATCGAGAAACTTGATTTCAAAAAGACGATGATGATTGCTTCGCGCAAGCACGAGATTGCGGCAATACAGGTCTACGACCGTTTTATGGAGAAATTGCCTGACATGGGTCTCGTTAAAGTGTGTGACAGCGAGTCGGGTGATGAAATGATTATCGACACTTCGTCGCGTAAGCTCAGAAATGCCCATGCTCGCCATTGGGTTGAGCACGAAGAGGCTCTTAATAAACTCCTGTGCTCACTCAGTGTCGACTATGTCAGCCTGTCTACAGAAGATAACTATGTAAATGCCTTGCTAAAGCTGTTTGACAAGAGAAGGTAAATTGCCGAAACCCAACCGGAAACAACGTCTTAAGTATGCTAAAGTACATATTTCCATTAATACTATTATTCTTTGCGACAGGAACACACGGACAAGTGTTTGTCAGTGTGAAAATGGACACCAACCAGATATTTATTGGCGAACAAGTGCTTTTGAAACTGAAAGTGACGGCCAATAGTAACCAGGTGATTATAATGCCTGAATATCCTGACAGCCAAATGGTAGAGGGAGTGGAGGTCTTGAATCATTTCACCGAAAAGAAAGAGGCTATAGATGGCGGAAAGCGCCAGTCTATAACTGAGGCTTATCAAATAACCTCTTTCGACTCAGCTCTCTATTACATTCCGCCTCTGGAAGTTCAGGTTGACGGCAACAGTTACAAAAGCAATCAAGGGCAAGCGCTTAAGGTCGTGTCGCCAAATGTTGACACTACAAAAGTCGACAAGATAAATGGGCCAATGGAAAATGCTCGCATCTTCTATGATTGGAATGACTTCAAGCGTCCGTTGTTGTTTTGGGGGTTGGGCGTAATTCTTATTATTGTAGCCATATATATTGCTCTGCAAATTAAAAACAACCACCGCATTGTACCCAAAATAACGCTTAAGCCAGAAGGGCCGCCACACAAAGTGGCGATGAAACATCTTGAGCGGCTGACCAAAAAGAATTTGTCATCTGTAGAAGATTCCCATGTCTTCTATGCTGAACTTACTGACATCTTGAGAGTCTACATAGAGAAACGTTTTGGCTTTAAGGCGACAGCTATGACAACATCTCAAATACTTGAGAAACTAGTTGACTTTACGCCACGGCAACTACTTTCCGAATTATCCACACTGTTTGAATCGACAGACTTGATAAAATATGCAGGCTTAAGTGGCAACAATGTAGAGAAGGACAATAGCCTTAAGATTGCAGTGAAATATATCAACACGACTAAAGAGATTTCTAAGAAGAAAGAAACAAAACCATCGGTTCCTTCTGAGATAAAACGTAGTTATCGAGAGCGTGTGATGCTGATAACTGTCAATTATCTTGTTGTGCTCATGGGCTGCGGACTGATTGCCTGGTCGTTCTACATTGTGTATAATATGTTGTTCTGACACGTTTGTTGTTCTGACACGTTAAATTCTAGCGAAATGAACTTTGTTTATCCTGCATATTTTTTGTTGCTTCTTCTTGTAATTCCGTATGCATTATGGTATTTCCTTGTAAGAGGTAGAAAAGAGCCTTCGTTTAAGATTGCCTCGTCCAAAGCATATCTGTTAGCACCCAAGACAATCCGCCAAAGACTGATGTGGATGCCTTTCGTCTTGCGTGTGCTATGTTTCTCCATGGTTGTGACTGCATTGGCGCGTCCTCAGTCGTCTGCTAACTGGAATGAAACCGACGTAGAGGGCATTGACATAATGCTGGCGATGGACGTTTCAACCAGTATGATGGCGATGGATTTCAAACCAAATCGAGTGGAAGCTGCTCGTAAAGTTGCATCAGACTTTGTAAATCGTCAGAAAAACGACAATATCGGACTAACCATCTTTTCTGGCGAAGCTTTCACACAGTGCCCATTGACAACAGATCATACTGCGCTGCTTCAGATGTTTTCAAACATTACATGCGACCTTCCTGCCACTGGTATGATAGAAGACGGAACGGCAATAGGCATGGGTATTGCTAATGCCATTAATCGCCTGAAGGAGAGCAAAGCCAAGAGCAAAGTAATCATTCTGCTTACCGATGGCTCCAACAATGTGGGTGAGATTTCTCCTCTTACAGCTGCGGAGATGGCTAAATCTCTCGGCATACGCATATATACAATTGGTGTGGGAACAAACGGGAGTGCAAAATTTCCTTATCCCTTACCAGGCGGCGGAGTTCAGTATGTCAGTCTGCCCGTTGAGATAGATACTAATATGCTTAAGGAAATTGCGGGCATAACAAAAGGAAAGTATTATAGAGCAAAGAACAATCAAGAATTGGACAATATATACAGTGACATTTCTAAGCTAGAGAAATCTCGCATTACAACCACTCATTTCTCCAGACTGCATGAATTCTATCAACCATTCTTGCTTGTTGGCATAATAGCACTCTTGCTTGAGTTGATATTGAGAAATACTATACTAAGGAAAGTGCCGTAACTAAAAACGATTATTCAAGATGTTCAGATTTGAAAGCCCAGAATATTTGTATTTGTTAATAGCGGTTCCTGCACTGGCACTGTTGTTTGCATTCAATATGAAGAAGAGACGCAAACTCCTAGGCAAGTTAGGACAATGGGATAACGTCAAACCTCTCCTTGCCAATGTGTCAGAAAAAAGGATGTGGATTAAGGTTGGGTTGTTGACCGCAGCATTGTCTCTTCTGATAATTTCGCTTGCACGTCCGCAATTAGGTACAAGGCAAAAGACCGATGTTGTGACTGGTATTGAAGTGGTAGTTGCTCTAGATGTCTCAAACTCCATGCTGGCGCAAGATGTCACTCCTACTCGTCTTGACAAGGCGAAACAAATTGTATCGTCGCTTTGTAACCGCCTGCAGAACGACAAGATAGCTTTGGTGGTCTTTGCCGGCAACGCATTTTTGCAAGTGCCCATTTCTGCCGATAATGTGTCTGTCAAGATGTTTTTGGATTTAGTCAACACTGGCACAATACCAACACAAGGAACTTCTTTAGCTGAGGCTTTATCGGTCAGCGGT
Source organism: Bacteroidaceae bacterium (assembly GCA_963600315.1). Lineage (GTDB taxonomy): Bacteria > Bacteroidota > Bacteroidia > Bacteroidales > Bacteroidaceae > UBA6382. The sequence continues at coordinate 37,215 of CAVCAW010000062.1, forward strand.
CGCAGCTTTACGTTGCAAAAAGGTGTGAAGAAAGCGATAGTTGTTATCACCGATGGAGAAGACCACGAGGGTGGTGAGGATGATGTCATCAAAGATTTGAAAAATAACGATATAAATGTGTTTGTTCTAGGAATAGGAGAAACTAAAGGCTCTCCTATAAAAGTGGGTGGCAATTATCTGCGCGACATGAATGGCGAAGTGGTGATTTCGCGTCTGAATGAACAGATGTGTAAAGAACTTGCCAATAAGACAAATGGAACATATATACACGTAGACAATTCAGCCTCTGCTCAAGATCAGTTGCTTGGCGATTTGAATAAATTACAATCATCAGAGCTCGGCACAGTAAGTTATTCTGAATATAACGAGTTGTTTCCGTGGCTAGCTTCAATAGCTTTATTGTTGTTGGTGATTGAAGTCTTGGTTCAATATCGCGAGAGTGATTTCAGCAAAAAGTGGAGGCGATTGTGGGAGCGTAGTGACAAGTCAAGACTGCGTATGGTTATTGTTCTTTTTGCATTGAGTATGACTGCAACAGCTCAGACACTTACAAAAGTTCAGACACACAAGGGAAATGTCGCTTTCAACAAGAAGCAAGATTCGCTAGCTATCATACATTATAAGAAAGCTATCGCTTCCGACAGTACTAATTTCAAGGCTCATTATAATTTGGGCAACACGTATTTCCGTCAAAGTAAAGGACTTGACGCCATAAAGGAATATAAGAAAAGTGCAGCCCACTCTCCTTCAAAGTTGATAAAGAAAGCCATAAATCACAATATGGGCTGTGTCTATTATTTTAGTGGGCAATATGACAAAGCTGTAGATGCATTCAAAGAAGTCTTGAGGGCTGAACCCAAGGACGATAGGGTGAGGTATAACCTTGCGATGGCTCAATATATGCTAAAAAAGAATCCGAAACAATCATCACAGAAACCTAACCCACAGCAACAAAAACAAAACAACCAGAACAAAAATCAGGATAGCCAAGCTTCGCCCAATTCACAAAACCAAAACAAAAAATCAGAAGGAGGCATGTCGAAGCAAAATGCAGAGCAAATGTTGCGGGCGGTGCAGATGAAGGAACAACAGACGCAAGAAAAACTGAAACACAAGCAGAAACCCCAGTCTAGGAGATTCCCTGATAAAAACTGGTAGACTCATCATCTTGCTTGCGGGTGTGGTAAAACGAACACTTCGTCAATGCAAACATTCGATTCTAAAATAAATGAGAGCCTAACATTAACGTTATTAAAATGAAATATCTTTGTCTTGTTATAATTACACTGTTATCTGCTCTGAACGCAATTGCAGAGATAAGGCTTACTGCTAAGGTGGAACCTGTCGTTTCGGTAGGGGAATCGTTCAGATTGCAATATTCCGTCAATGCCAGTGTGTCTGCAGAACCCCACATGCAGCCTGTTTCTGGCATAAAGGTAGCTTATGGTCCCGCTGTATCAACGAGCCAAAGTTTTCAATGTATTAACGGACATGCTTCTCAAAATGCTTCCACTACCTTTACTTTTACATTAGTAGCAGAGCGAGAAGGAACATTCACGTTGCCGGCTATTGCTCTCAATATTGATGGTAAGTTGTACCGATCGAACACGACAAAAGTGAAAGTGGTAAAAGCAGGGTCGTCCAATCAATCTGCCTCATCACGAAATTCCCAGCCTTATTCTGTTTCGAATAATACCACGTCAGACTATCATAAGATCAATCCGTCAGACTTGTACATTACCACAACCGCCAATAAGCGAGAGGTATATGAGCAGGAACCTTTGCTCTTGTCCTATAATGTCTACACCAACTTGGCACTCGAACAGCTTCAAGGTAAAATGCCTGATTTGAAAGGATTTGTAGCAAAAGAAATTCCTCTGCCAATGAACAAACAACTCACAGTGACACGCCACAATGGACGCACAACACAAACAACGACATGGAGTCAATATGTGATGTTTCCACAGCAGAGCGGCAAGTTGACGATACCTTCCATCAAGTTTGATGGTGTTGTGGCATTTCCCGACAGAAATGTTGACCCGATAGATGCTTTCTTCTATGGCTCAAATATCGTTACAAGGGTAAATCACACCGTCAATGCTCCATCTGTCAATATAACCGTAAAACCCTTGCCGCCATCTCCCGCTGGATTTGGAGGTGCAGTTGGTCATGGCTTTACGATATCTTCAAAACTCCTAACCAAGGAAATTCGCGAAAACGAAACATTCAATCTTCAATTGGTTGTAAGCGGAACTGGCAACATTGATTTGATATCACCGCCTGAAGTGAAATTTCCTGACGACTTTGAATCCTATCCCCCAACGTCAAATGCTAAGACGGAGTTGACAGTTAACGGACTAACAGGCCAATTGGTCGTGAATTATTCAGCTACGCCAAACCACAAGGGGACATTTGTTATTCCGCCAGTTAAATTCGTATATTTTGACCCGCGAGATGCAAAATACCATACGATTTCTACCGCAGAAGCCATACATGTAGACGTCAAGAAAGGCTCACCTAATTCTTATGCGGCAAGACAACGTCTCAAGAACGACGATATAAGGGATATACACCTTGGCAGTGTGGACTCTGACAGCAGCAGTTCTTTTTGGTTTAGCCATGAATTTTGGTTTGTCAATGCAGTCCTGATGATTATATTGTTGTTGCAATCTGTGCTGATTCGTGCTATTATCAAAATAAGGAAGCAAGGGTTTTCGCTTATTGGTCTCCAGGGAAACAATGTGAAATTGCCACAGCCTGACGGATTTAAGGAAAATATGCCCGAATACTACAAACAGCTACTTGTTGCATTCAAACAG
>CAVCAW010000062.1:40043-50567 GCA_963600315.1 Bacteroidaceae bacterium
AATCCTACATTTGTATGGTCTTGAAGATAAAGACGTGGCTGATTGTATGGTTTTCGTTGAAAATTGTGAAATGCACACCTATGGAGCAACCAATTCAACGCTATCTGAAATGAACGAACAGAAGCTCAAAGCTCAAGACCTTATGCAAAGACTTAAGAAACAGTTGAGAGGAAAACATAAACAGAACAAACCAAACAACCATATCACAAATTTGCTGCTTGTTATGGCGTTGACGTTGATGCCAGCCTTGGCATACGGACAGTCCAAGCTGAAGGCCGACAGCCTTTATATGCAACACCACTACAGCGAAGCTTTGCAGCAATATGATCTCTTGCTTAAAAAACATGCCACTGACCCTGGATTGTTGTATAATGCAGGCAACTGCTATTACCGCTTAAAGAAATATCCTGAGGCTATATTGTCTTATGAACGCTCCCTACGCTATGATCCAGCCAACAGAGACTTGCGTCACAATCTGACCATGGCCCGTGCTCACAGCATAGATAAATTCTATTCGGCTACAGATTTGGAATTGGTCTATTCTTTCAATTCTTTCGTCAATACACTTTCAATGGACGGTTGGGCATGGGTGTCGGTACTTTCATTGCTTGCCATAGTCTGCTTCAGCCTGTTGTGGCGTGTGTCTAAGAAGAAGTACTCACGCAACATATCGGCATTTGCCATAGTATGCTCCGTGGTTTGCATTGTATTGTCAAACATTTTTGCATATACGCAATACCGCAGATATACCGACAGGTCAGGTGCAGTGATAATGAAAACCACACCATTGCGTAGTACTCCCGACACGACTGGCAAGACCATATTCACCCTCCATGGCGGTACAAAAGTGACACTTACGGACACAACACTGCCCGCATGGTCAGAAGTCAAGTTGCCTGATGGTAGAAAAGGTTGGATTTTCAATAAAGACAAGGAAAATATCTAACAGAAACCTCAAAATCTTTTCATTATGGAACAGCGTATAGACAAAGCCATAGAGCTATTTATGAGTGGTTATGGCTGCTGCCAAAGTGTTGTCGGTGCTTTTGCTGACAATTACGGGCTGTCTCATGAGCAGGCAATGGCTGTGGCTGCAGGCTTTGGCGGTGGAGTGGGGCGAATGAGAATGATGTGTGGAGCAGTTTCTGGATTAGTAATACTTGCAGGTTTGCATTGCGGACAGACCAAAGCTGATGACCGTGCAGGCAAAGCACATTGCTATAAAGTTGTACAAAAACTGCTGGCCAAATTCAAAGAACGCAATGGAAGCATCATTTGTGCAGAACTGCTGGGGCTTAAAGGTGATGCCCCCCACACTGATTATGTCCCTGCTGAGCGCAATGCCCACTACTACAAGACCCGTCCGTGTGCTGCCAAAGTTGAATCTGCTGCTCGTATATTTGCAGAATTCTTGGATAATCCACAGAGCTTGGAATCCTAAGAATTGACTCTCTATAGCGTAACATTAAGCTTTGGTGCGAAAATAATAAAGTTGAGTTAAGATAGTAATTTCGGTGGAAACGGAGTTCAATTTCCTGCCAAACGTAACTCAATTTCGGCGGAAAACTAGTTGCGTTTCCCCCGAAATGCGATTGCTACGTCATATCACAACGGTCAAGTTGAAATACCATTCTGCTCATAATGTTTTGCTTTGTTGCAACGAAAGGGTATATTTTTACCTTGATTGTTGAGTTACTGACGGAAATGTCCGCATTATGTCAGTCTGTTTCTGTAATTTTGCAATTAACATACATAGAATGGCAATGAACGATTCTGAAACGATAGAATTGCAAGGCAAACTTTTTGAGCGAATGATAAGTGCCAAGGAAATAAACGAGAAAGTCGTTTCGTTGGCTCGACAACTCAAGACCGATATTGGTGACGAGGAAATACCATTGTTTATTTGCATATTGAAGGGGTCGTTTGTTTTCTCCAGCGATTTGGTAAGGGCTTATGAAGGACTTTGCGAGATTGAGTTCGTAAGGTTGGCTTCTTATGAAGGCACCAAGTCAACGGGGCACGTAAAAACCATGCTTGGCATGGATTTCACAAAACTAAAAGGTCGTCGTGTTGTTGTGTTGGAGGATATTGTTGATACTGGACTAACGATGCAAAGTCTCTTGCATGACTTGAGTAGATACAAACCTAAATCACTAGACGTGGCAACGCTCTTTATGAAGCCAGACAAACTTCGTTGTGATATTGAGGTCAAATATCATTGCTTTGATATTCCCGATGCATTTATTGTTGGCTACGGACTTGACTGTGATGAAAACTACAGAAATTTGCCTGCAATTTATATATTGAAAAATTAGGAAACTTAAATTCATCAAGACGAATGAAAAACATAATTATTTTCGGTGCTCCAGGAAGTGGTAAGGGCACGTATAGCGATGAGATCGTAAAGAAATACGGCATGAGCCATATCTCAACGGGTGATGTGTTACGCGGTGAAATAAAGAAAGAATCAGACCTTGGCAAGACAGCCAAAAAATATATTGACAACGGTCAACTTATTCCCGATGATTTGATGATAGACATACTTGCCAAAGTCTATGACGCACAGCCTGCTGGCAAGGGTGTCATATTTGACGGTTTCCCTCGCACTATAGCTCAAGCCGAAGCATTGAAGAAAATGCTCAAAGACAGAAACCATGATATGGGCATCATGATAGAGCTGGTAGTAGATGAAGATACATTGATGGAGCGATTGCTCAACAGAGCTATAGAGCAAGGTCGTGCCGACGACAATGAGGAAACTATCAAAAAGAGATTTGCCGTATACCATAGTCAAACAGCTCCTCTTGTAGATTGGTTTGAAAAAGAAGGTATCCGTCATTCCTTTGATTGGCAAGAGAATCCCAGCAAAGCCCAAATGCTTGAAACCATATTCAAGACTATCGATGCTGCAAATGCCTAAACGATCAGTGAGTCTGTTATAACCGATTTTCACTAAAAACCAACTTTCAATGGAGTCCAATTTTGTTGACTACGTAAAGATATTGTGCCGCTCCGGCAAAGGTGGCCGAGGAAGTATGCATATGCATAGGGCAAAATACCAGCCTAACGGTGGTCCCGATGGGGGGAACGGCGGTAGAGGGGGACATGTGTTCCTACGCGGAAACCGCAATTATTGGACTTTATTGCACTTGAGATATGAGCGACATGTGTTTGCTGGCAACGGAGGCAATGGTGGAGATTGTTGCTCAACCGGCGCAAAGGGCGAAGACAAGTATATAGATGTACCGTGTGGCACAGTCGCCTACAATGCAGAAACGGGTGAGTATATTTGTGATGTCGTTGAGGACGGACAGGAGGTAATGCTGTTGAAAGGTGGACGGGGTGGACTTGGCAACAAGGAATTTGCCACCCCGACAAACAAAGCTCCTAGATATGCCCAACCCGGTGAACCGATGCAAGAACTTAACGTCGTTCTACAGCTCAAGTTGCTAGCCGACGTCGGGCTCGTAGGTTTCCCCAATGCTGGTAAAAGCACTCTGCTGAGCAATATTTCAGCAGCTAAACCAAAGATAGCGAACTATCCGTTTACCACACTCGAGCCTTCGCTAGGAATAGTGCCCTACCGTGATGGTAAATCGTTTGTCATGGCGGATATCCCAGGAATAATCGAAGGAGCGAGCGAAGGAAAAGGTATTGGATTGAGATTTTTGCGTCATATTGAACGTAATTCCATCCTTCTGTTCCTGGTTGACTGCGAAGAGACAAGTATAAATAAGTCTTACGAAATACTACTCAATGAGCTAAAGCAGTTTAACCCTGAAATTCTTGACAAAAAGAGAATCCTTGCCGTAACAAAGTGTGATTTGATAGACGATGAACTGAAAGAAATGCTCAAGCAAGATCTTCCCGAGGATGTGCCGGCTGTGTTTATCTCCGCTCCGATGCAAGAAGGCATAACAGAACTCAAAGATTTGATATGGAAAGAGCTGAATAGCGAAAGCAACAAGATTGCCATGTCTGAGGGGGCGGCTAATTCGTTGGTACATCGCAATATGGACGTGAAAACCCTTTCTGCAGACTTTGCAGGATGGGACGAAGGTGAACTTATTGAGGGACAGGATCAAGAAGATCTCGATGAAGACGATATAATCTATATTGACTGAGATTATTTTGTCATAATAGCAAATTTTCCTATGACAATTGCTCATCCCGCAATCCTTACTTATGATGTTTCGCCAGATGTCGTGGCTTTTTCTACGCGGAGAACTGGCGCGGGGGTTAGCGAAGACTCTTATGGCACCTTCAACATAAGTCCTTATTGCAACGACAATGTAGAGCACGTAAAAACGAACCGAAATACATTAGCCCATATTCTTGGTTTACCTGCCAGTGAGATAGTAATGCCCCATCAAACACATGGTGTTAATTGCAAAACTATTACTGGTGAGTTCTTTAATCTTTCGATAGACAAACAAAAAGAATTTCTAGATGGTGTCGATGCTCTTATAACGTCCCTGACTAGAGTCTGCATAGGTGTAACAACTGCTGATTGCGTTCCTGTATTGTTGTATGACAGTAATACAAAAACAACTGCAGCTATTCATGCGGGTTGGCGTGGAACTGCTAACCACATTGTGCGCCGTACGATAGAAGCTCTGCAAGAGTGTTGTCAGTGCAACCCCAAAGATGTTGTTGCTGTTATTGGTCCGTCGATAAGCTTGGCTGCTTTTGAAGTGGGACAAGAAACCTACGATACGTTTAGCGAAAACGGTTTCAATATGAGCCGCATCGCAGAAAAAATCTCAGGAAAGTGGCACATTGACCTATGGCAAGCCAATAAAGCTGAATTATTAGAGAAGGGTGTTTTAGACCCTAATATCATTACCTCTGGAATTTGTACTTACTCTAATTTTAATACATTCTTTTCTGCTCGTCGTCTTACCATCAACAGTGGCAGAATTTATAGCGGAATTGTGATAAAATAGCAAGCAAAGTCATCCTCGCAGACACTTTGCTTGCTAATTTATGTTTCAATCAGTTTAGAACGGATTTTCGTCTCCAGAGAATCCGTTGCCAAAGGGGTCGCCGTCTGCGAAAGGCGGTATATTGTTCTCACCATTGTCAGGGACCAAAGATGCAGAATCTTGCGAATTGCCACTATCGTTTCCATACACGGTGCTTCCACTATGAATGTCATCGTCAAGATTCATGAATCGTGTGTGTTGAGCCTTGAATCTTAACAATACAATACCAACTTCGCCGTTTCGATGCTTCCCTATAATAATTTCGGCTTTGCCTCTATAGTCTTCTCCGTCATTTCCATCAAGAATTTTGTAGTATTCAGGACGGTGTATGAAGCAAACGATATCGGCATCTTGCTCAATGGCTCCCGATTCGCGCAAGTCGCTTAGTTGAGGGCGTTTTCCTTCGTCACCTTCTCTCTTTTCAACTCCACGGTTCAACTGCGACAAGGCAATAATAGGAATGTTTAGTTCCTTGGCGAGAGATTTCAGTCCGCGACTAATATGCGAAACTTCCTCTTGGCGACTTCCGAATTTAATACCAGATGCCGTCATTAGTTGGAGGTAGTCAATCATGATTATCTGCACTCCGTGTTCTGCAACAAGCCTTCTCGCCTTGGTGCGTAGTTCAAAAATTGACAACGACGATGTGTCGTCTACATAGAGTGGCGCATCGTATAGTTCTCCAATTTTTGAATCCAACTGGGCCCACTCGTAGGGTTCCAATAGTCCACTACGTAGTTTGTCTGCTTCAAGTTCGCATACATTTGATACCATACGCTTGACAAGCTGGTCATTGCTCATTTCAAGACTAAAGAATGCCATCGGGATACGTTGTGTGACAGCAATATTCTTCGCCATAGAGAGGGCGAATGCCGTTTTGCCCATTGCGGGGCGTGCTGCAATAATGATAAGGTCGGACTTCTGCCAGCCGCTTGTTTTTTTGTCAAGTTTGTGAAAAAGGGTGGGGATACCTGAAAGTCCTCCCTTGTTTTCGGCAGCTTTCTTTATCGACTCTCTAACGCTGTTTATTACAGGATTTATTTGAGTGAAATCTTTGCGCTGACTATTTTCACTGATTTTGTAAAGGTTATATTGGGCTTCTTGCAGTAGATTTTCAGAGTCCACCGTGTCATCATATGCATCGGTTTGCACTTTGCTAGAGCACTCAATAAGTCGACGCTTGATATATTTCTCTGCAATGACTTCAGCATAATATCTTATTCCGACAGAACCATTTGCATCCCTAAGCAGCTCACCAAGGTACACCATGCCGCCAGCTTTGTTCAGATTGCCAAGTTTCTCCAATCTATCCTTGACGGCTAGGGCATCAATTGGTTTGTCATTTGATGCGAGGTCGCGTATGGCTTCGTAGATTAGCTGGTGCTTTTTGTCGTAGAAACTGTCGGGTACAAGAATGTCAGTTATGTTGTCATATCCACTTTCGTCAACCATTAGGGAGCCCAAGACCGCTTTTTCCATTTCCAGAGCTTGGGGAGGCATGTGTGTGAGAAGTTGGTCAGACGATACCTTGTTCTTCTGTGTAGGCATGAGTGTTGTAACTGTTGTGGTTATTGAAGATTAAGATAGAATTCCGAGACGGCTTCGATGCCTTTGTATAATATATCCAAAGGCATGTTTTCGTTGGGAGAGTGAATGGCATTGCTTTCCAGTCCAAATCCCATAAGGACGGTTTTGATGCCGAGAATACGTTCAAAGTCACTTATGATTGGAATGCTCCCTCCTCGCCTTACTGCAAGAGGCTTTTTGCCAAACGCTTTTTCAAACCCTGCCTCTGCAGCCTTGTAGGCAGGCAGATCTATTGGACACACGTATCCTTCACCACCGTGCATGGGTTTGACGTCAACTTGTACGCAGTCTGGAGCAATGCTCTTTAGATAGTCAACAAATAAACGTGATATTGTGGCATGATTCTGATGTGGCACTAGTCTACAACTTACCTTTGCAAATGCTTTGCTTGGTAAAACCGTTTTAGCTCCTTCGCCTGTATATCCTCCCCAGATACCGCAGATGTCAAACGAAGGTCTGCAACTATTGCGTTCAAGGGTAGAGTAACCTTTTTCTCCACACAAGGCTTTGACTCCGATTGCCTGCATGTATTTGCTTTCGTCAAACGGAATGTGGCGTATCATACTTCGCTCTTGAGCTGATATATTCTCTACGTCATCATAGAATCCTGGAATGGTAATCTTCCCTTGGTCATCAACCACTGTGCTCAACATAGAGCATAGAATGTTTATCGGGTTGGCTACAGCACCGCCGAAATGCCCAGAATGAAGGTCTCGGTTGGGGCCTGTAACTTCTATTTGCCAATAGGCTAATCCTCTAAGGCCTACGGTCAACGATGGTAGGTCTTCGCCCAGCATACTTGTGTCGCTTACAAGAATTATATCTGCTTTCAGTAACTCCTTGTGAGCATTGAGAAATTTGTTGAGGCTTGGACTTCCGATTTCCTCTTCTCCCTCAAAAATAAATTTCACATTGTGTTTAAGCTTATGCTCTTCGACTAGATACTTGAAAGCTGTCGCTTGTATGATTGCTTGCCCCTTGTCATCATCCGCACCGCGTGCCCAAATTTTGCTATCTCTAATTTCGGGCTTGAAAGGTTGTGATTTCCATTGCTCGATAGGGTCAATTGGCATTACGTCATAATGCGCATATACGAGAATTGTTTTTGCGTCGTCGGCAACATGTTTTTCTGCATAGACTAGAGGATTGCCATCGCTTTGCATTATTTCAGCCTTGTCGACTCCATACGAGAGTAACAATTCTTTCCATCTTTCTGCACACTTTTGAATGTCATTCTTGTGCGCAGAATTCGAACTTATACTTGGTATCTCAATCAGGCTAAAGAGGTCTTTGAGTATCTGGTCTTTATGTTTGTCAATATATTCTCGGATTTCCATTTCTATTTTGCTTTAAGGCTTGATTTTATTAGGAAGTATATTAGGACTGCATAGGCTAGGAGACTAGTTATCTGTCCTCCAGTACTAAGCATCCACTTTTGATCATCAATAAACCAGTTGCAGCCAGCAAAAGTTATTCCTGCAGATGCAACCCCCATAAGGGCACCGCCGGCAATGAACCCCGACGCTACAAGGGTTCCTCGTTCTCCCCGTTGTGCATTAATGCTCGAGTCGGTGTGTCTTGTTGTGACAAACCAATTTATTAGTCCTCCGGCTAAAAGGGGAATGTTTAGTTGTATGGGAATGAACATTCCAAGTGCAAATGCCAAAGCACTTATGCCGAACATGTTTACCACCAATGCGATGATGGCTCCGATGCCGTAGAGAAGCCATGGTGCTCCTTGTCCCATCATGAGGGGTTCTATCACTGCCGCCATGGCGCGTGCCTGAGGAGCTGCCATTACATCTGTGTTGGTTGGAGTGAAGCCATACGCTTTGTTAAGTACCATGATTACCCCCGCTGTGGTAACTGCGCTCACGAGTATGCCCAAAGTCTTTAAACGCTGTTGTTTTGCTGGAGTGCTCCCTAACCAGTAGCCTATCTTTAGGTCGGTTATGAAAGCTCCTGCGCTCGATAATGCCGTGCAAACAACACCCCCCATAACAAGAGCGGCAACCATGCCTCCAGTCCCTTTCAGTCCTGCTGCCGCCATTACCAAGCTGGCCAGTATTAGGGTCATAAGCGTCATTCCGCTTACGGGATTGCTCCCAACAATGGCGATGGCATTGGCAGCAACTGTAGTAAACAAAAATGCTATTACAAAAACTATGACGAGAGCTACAATCGTAAATAGCAGATTTCCGTTCATTACATCAAGATAAAAGAACAATGCAGTGGCCAATAAGGCAATAATTAGCCCAAGAATTACTGTCTTTATAGAAATGTCACGCTGAGTTCTCGGAGCTGTTTCTTGTCGACTTTCATTATTGTTCTTGCCAAATGCATTGCCGATAAGTGAAAAGCTTCCCAGGATAACTGCTCGACTTTTCCATACACCTATGATTCCTGCCATTGCTATACCTCCGATTCCTATACTCTTGGCATATTGGAATATTTCTTGTGGGCTGGCGTTAGCTGCAGTGATGTTTTCTGAAACAATTGTGTCAGGCCAAATAAAGGCAATGGCGGGAACACCGACCCACCATATCAGTATGGACCCGGCACACATAATCAGTGCGTATTTAAGCCCGACGATATAACCCATGCCGAGCAGGGCTGCCGATGTGTTGAATGAGAAGTACAGCTTCGCTTTTGTGGCTATCGCTTGTCCGGCAGCACAAAATGTCGAGGTAAAATTCTCTGCCCAAGTGCCGAATGTTGCTACTGCAAAGTCAAAAAGTCCGCCTATAACTGAGGCAATCACAAGGAGTTTGGCACTGTTGCTTTTACCTTCACCCGAAATGAGGATTTGGGTGCTTGCGGTAGCTTCTGGAAATGGGTACTCGCCGTGTTTGTCACTAACAAAATACTTCCTAAACGGAACTAGAAACAATATCCCAATAATTCCTCCGAGTAAACTTGCGAGAAATACTTCTATGAAATCCACACTGATGTTGGCTTCTGGAAATTTCTTCTCCAAAATGTAGAGTGCCGGCAGTGTAAAGATTGCACCTGCTACAATCATGCCAGAGCACGCTCCGATACTTTGGATAATTACGTTCTCTCCCAATGCGTTTTTTCGGTGTAGTGTGTTGGAAAGTCCTACGGCAATAATCGTTATTGGAATAGCAGCTTCAAAGACCTGACCGATTTTGAGCCCTAGATAGGCGGTGGCGGCGCTAAAAATCACCGCCATCACTAGCCCTATGGTTATAGAATAGACACTTGCTTCCCTAGGTTTTCCCTGGGGACTCATAATGGGATTATATGTCTCGCCCTGTTTCAGTGGACGCATGGCATTCTCAGGGAGTTTGACTTCCTCTAGATTTTCTGTCATCATAATATGATTTTTTCTGTTTCACTGCAAAGATAAACTATTTTATTGAGTAACGAATGTATACTCTCTGCATTAATTTGCTAAGCCCTTGCGCTTTGATTATCTTATGTGCGCTACAGTAAAATGTGTTTGTGTTTGATTATGAAAAATCTGAGCTGGCTATGCTGCTTTTGGTCGAAATAGTTTTCAATTTCCGTGGAAACGAACTTGATTTTTGGCCGAAATGGATAAATGTTTTCACCTAAACTCCATCGTGTGGTGTGGCTAGATAAACACCGAAATACTTGTTGGACGAATATCAATATCAGGCAAGAAAACTATAAACGTTTTTGCGGAATCTTTCAACATGAAAATTAAAGCTTTCATGGGTGTTCTGAGATAAGTCACTGGTACCAAGTTCTTCCTTTTCAGACTTACTAAGTTATATGCTTAATTCTTCAAGGATTGTCGGATGGACCTGCTTAATTTTGGATCGTTATCCAGAAATGTATATGTACAAAAAAAGGTATCGACATTCGCATGTGGATACCGTTTAACCAATTAAATCTTTTATGAAAGGGAATGGTGGGCGTTGACGGATTCGAACCGCCGACCCTCTGCTTGTAAGGCAGATGCTCT
>CAVCAW010000063.1:0-10790 GCA_963600315.1 Bacteroidaceae bacterium
AGGATTACGCTCTGCTTGAAAGTTGGCACACTCTAGAACGCTATCAAATCATCTACTACAAAAGAATTCATTATTTTTGTAGCGAAAAAACAACAACCAATCTTTATTAACAAATAAAATCATGGTAGACTACAAATCACTCGGCCTGGTAAACACTAAAGATATGTTTGCACGGGCTATCAATGGCGGTTATGCCATTCCTGCATTCAATTTCAACAACATGGAACAGCTGCAGGCAATCATCAAGGCATCTTCAGATTTGAGGAGCCCGGTGATACTCCAGGTATCAAAAGGTGCACGCAACTACGCTAACCCAACTTTGCTTCGCTACATGGCTCAGGGAGCTGTAGAATACGCAAAGGAACTCGGTTGCAAACACCCTGAAATCTGCTTGCACCTTGACCATGGTGACAGCTATGAAACCTGCAAGAGCTGCGTTGATTTCGGTTTCTCTTCGGTTATGATCGATGGTTCAAGTCTTCCATACGACGAGAACATTGCTCTCACTAAGAAAGTCGTTGATTACGCTCATCAGTTTGGAGTAACTGTTGAAGGCGAACTCGGTGTACTTGCTGGTGTAGAAGATGACGTTGTTGCAGCAGAATCTCACTACACAAAGCCAGAAGAGGTTATTGATTTCGTTTCAAAAACAGGTGTAGACTCTTTGGCTATCTCCATTGGCACAAGCCACGGTGCATACAAGTTTACTCCTGAGCAATGCACACGCGATCCGAAGACTGGCAAACTAATTCCTCCTCCATTGGCATTCGACGTACTTGATGCCATCATGAAGAAGTTGCCTGGATTCCCTATCGTACTCCACGGTTCTTCTTCAGTTCCTCAAGAGTATGTAGACATCATAAACCAGTGTGGCGGCAAGCTGCCTGATGCAGTTGGTATACCAGAAGAGCAGCTTCGCAAGGCAGCCAATAGCGCAGTATGCAAGATTAACATCGACTCCGATTCACGACTCGCCTTTACAGCTGCTGTAAGAAAGGTGTTTATTGAGAAGCCAGGAGAGTTCGACCCACGCAAATACTGCGGTCCTGCACGTGACGAAATGACAAAGATGTACGAGCACAAAATCACAGAAGTTCTTGGCTCTGACCACAAACTTGCACAGTGCGACTAATATCAACACTCTAACTAAGGCAGATTTACACAAGATTGCCACAGAGCTTGGGAAAACAAAAAAATCTTCACAACACTCTGTAGTTAGAACAAAAAAAGGCTGGAAACACAGAAAGCGTTTCCAGCCTTTTTTGTTTATCATTAATTCTTCTTGCTCACAGGATCGCAAGTAAAACCAATACCAAGTTTTTTCAATATTTTGCGATCTATTTCACTCAGCATCACAGTGGAATGTCCTTGACATCCTCTGAGTTCAGGGAGTTGCGTCAATGCGCGGCGACAATTGTCATCATTCTGACTTAACACAGAGAGGGCTACAAGAACTTCATCCGTATGCAAACGAGGATTTCGTCCACCTAGATATTTAATTTTAGTCTTTTGTATAGGCTCAATCATGTCCTGTGAAATAAGTTTCACACCATGGTCAATACCAGCTAAAAATTTTATAGCATTTAAGAGTAATGCGGCGCAGGGACCAAGTAGCGGACTCTCTCCCGCTGTTATTAGAGTACCATCAGCAAGTTCAATTGCTGCGGCATGCATACCAGTGGTCTCCTTCCTTTGCTTAGCGGCAACAGTACAGCATCTATCATCTGTTGTTATTTTCGCTTGTTTTAACAGCAGTGCAATTTTATTGACTTCACTTTCATTGCCAGCTCCATCCGCCATCATATTCAACGCATTGTAATAGCGTCTTATTATCTCATCTTTGGCTGCTTGACAACAAACATCATCGTCACAAATACAGAAACCGACCATATTTACGCCCATATCTGTAGGAGATTTATAAGGATTATCGCCATATATTCCCTCAAACAAAGCGTTCAAGACTGGAAATATTTCAATATCCCTATTATAGTTTATGGCTAGCTTGTTGTATGCTTCCATATGGAAAGGGTCAATCATGTTAACATCATCAAGATCAGCAGTAGCTGCTTCATAGGCAATGTTGACAGGGTGTTTCAATGGCAGATTCCAAACAGGGAATGTTTCAAACTTTGCATAGCCAGCTTCAACTCCGCGTTTATGCTCATTATACAACTGGCTTAGACACACTGCCATTTTACCACTACCAGGACCTGGGGCTGTCACTATAACAAGGGGGCGGGTTGTTTCAACATAATCATTACGACCGAAACCCTCATCGGAATCTATAAGTGAAACATTAGTTGGATAGCCGTCTATTGTATAATGGAAATAGGCTTTTATTCCAAAATGTTCCAATTTTTTTCTATATAGATCTGCACTGCTTTGTCCATTGTAATGAGTAATCACCACAGAGCTAACAAGGAATCCTCTGTCTTGAAACTCCTTGCGCAATCTCAGAACATCCTCATCATAGGTTATACCGAGATCGCCTCTTTTCTTATTTTTCTCTATGTCAACCGCACTGATAACAATAACTATCTCTGCGGTGTCACACAATTGAGAAAGCATACGCAACTTGCTGTCGGGTTGAAATCCAGGAAGGACCCTGCTAGCATGGTTGTCATCAAAAAGTTTTCCACCTAGCTCAAGATACAGCTTATTTCCAAATTTTGCAATACGTTCCTTTATATGTTCTGATTGTATTACACGATATTTGTCGTTGTCAAATCCAATTTTCATAAGAGCATTATTATCCCGTCAAGCACAGATTAGAAAAGAGCACACCTCATATCAATGAAAATCTATGTTTAACCAAGGTTAAGACTAATCATGAAACAATTTTATTCTCTGTTCTTCAGACATCTTTGTTATCAACATGGTTCCATTTTCCTCCACAACGATATATCCGTCTAGTCCTTGAACAACCACTTCCGAATTTGAGGCAGCATGAATAATACTGTTGGATGTTTCAAACACTTTTACATTTGAACCGACAATAGCGTTGTTATATTCGTCCTTTTTCAACATTTTGTGCAAAGAGGACCAACTGCCTAAATCGCTCCATCCAAATTCTGCGGGATATACATATATCTCGTCTGCATTTTCCATTATTGCATAATCAACAGAAATGTTGGGGCACTGAGGATAAATTTTGTCAATGCAACTCTGTTCTTCATCTGTACGATAATATGTACGAATGCTTTCGAATAACGCTGAAATTTGGGGCTGATAGACCCTAAATGCATTGACAATTGTATTTACATTCCAAATAAACAGTCCTGAATTCCAGAAATAATTGGATTTCGTTATGTATTCCTTTGCAATTTCGAGTGATGGTTTCTCCTTAAAACTATCTACTCTAAAAACATTTTTATTGATTACAGTCGAGCACGATAAATCAGCCTCTATGTACCCATATCCCGTTTCTGGTCTATCTGGTTTCATGCCCAAAGTAACGATAGTGTCGCTTGATGAGGTAAACTGCAAACACTCGCAGATTGCTTTTTGGAATTCAGGTATATTTGTAATTATGTGATCGCTTGGTGAAATAACAATATTGGCATTGGGGTTAATGGATTTTATAACCCAACTAACGTAGGCAATACACGGTGCCGTATTCTTTCTACATGGTTCCAACAATATGTTGTTTCTAGGAATTTCGGGCAACTGCTCTTGTGTGATATCAAGAAAATCGGCAGAAGTAACAATCCAAATGTTGTCGACACCACAAATATCAACAAACCTGTCAACTGTCATTTGAATCAACGTACGTCCAGAGCCCAAGATATCTAGGAACTGTTTGGGTTTCTGTTTACTACTCATCGGCCAGAAACGGCTTCCTATACCGCCGGCCATTATTACAACATGGTTATTGTTTGCCATATTTAGTGATTTGTGCGGTGTGAGCTATTTCTTTTCGTCCTTTAGCATCTCTCCTTGTATGCACAAGCGAGTTAATTTGCTTGGAGTGTTCGTCATCACAGTAATTATTTTCTTAAATTGACCGGGCAGACGTCCTTTGCCGTTGTAAGTTACTTTGATAGTTCCGGTCTTTCCTGGTGCTATAGGTTTGTCACTATACATGGGTATAGTACAACCACATGACGCTACGCATTGCGTAATGATTAACGGGGCTTTGCCTGTATTTGTGAACGAAAAACTATAGGTTTGGATTGAGTTGCTTTCGGTAAATTTTCCAAAATCATGTACCGTCTTCTCAAATTTGATTTCCGCCTTTGGTTCTTGGGCTTTCATTGCTACTCCAAACATACACGAAAGAAGGAGTAATACTATCAATGTTCGTTTCATTTTCAGTTTGGTTAAATTTCTAGGCAAATGTAGTTATAATAATCAAACAAACAGCCACACATTAAGGATTATTTTAAGACAACTCGTGAGAAAATGTAAAGCAATCAGGAAATATGGTCTGGGCATTAGTCACGGGTCTGTCGAATATTCCGTATATTGCAGACCCACTACCCGACATTGATGCATAGATCGCCCCCATGTCATATAGAGTGTTCTTTATTGTCACCAGTTCTGGATATAATGGGAATAAGAATTTTTCAAAATCATTGTTTACACGACTTCTCCATTGCGACACTTGCTCTGTTGTCAATATATCTTTCAAATTCGCTGCTGGCATTGAAGGTGTAACAACAGAATATGCCTGCTGTGTAGAAATATGTATATTGGGTTTTATCAACACTATAAAGTAACCTTTCAACGTTATACCTATCGGAGAAAACTCATCACCTACACCTTCTGCAAAAACAGGTTTATTACGCACGAAGAAGGAACAATCTGCTCCAAATGCGGAGAGTCTGCTTTGCATCTCTTCAATTGAAAAATCTAAAGAAAAGAAATCATTAAGCATCTTCATCATAAATGCGCAGTCCGAGCTTCCTCCTCCAAGTCCAGCACCAACAGGAATATGTTTTGCAAGATTTATGCTTATAGGTGGCAAATCAAATTCCTTTTGCAATGCAAGAAATACTTTCACAACTAAATTTTCTTTAGCAATGCCAGGAACAAAGATTCCGGACGTTTCAAATTCATAAGGTTCTACAGGTTTTTCAATCTGTCTAATCTCTATCGCATCTGTTATCGGTATTGGATAAAACACCGTCTGCAAATTATGATAACCGTTTGGGCGTTTACTTACAATATTCAGCCCTATATTTATTTTAGCATTAGGAAGGACGTACATTGATTTCATTTGGCAGCAGGTATAAAGCGAAAGTCTTTTAGTCCAATTATTCTATCATATCGCGACCCTCTCTGCGAATAATATACCAAGATAGAATATCTATTTTCAGTTTGATAAAAATTACCAGCAGTTTCTGACAGAGACAAAGTATCATCCGTTTTTAGAACATACTGATAATTATAATAGCCTTGTTTCATCAGTATAGTTGCTTCATACGACAGATTAGTTGGGTTGAAATCCATCACATAGTCTGGTGTTAACGAATGATTAGAGAATGCTCCATCAATATAAACTTCCCCATCTAAACGTTTTCCCGTATTAAACGTAAAATGCACGAATAAATAATCTGCCTCTACGTCAGAATCAGTCTTATCAATAGTTTTCACAAGAAATGCACCATTAGCATCTTCATCGTATACATAATTAGCCATGGGTATATCGTTGGTCAATGTAGCGTGATAGTAGGGAGAATACCATTTTATATTGTCAACCCCCATCCCACCTATTTTAAACGTGGTCATCTCTATCTTGTTAAATTCGGCACCACCTTTAAATATAAGTTCTTTTGAGTGGTTCCATTGTACACCGTTGGGTGTAACAACATCTGGAGACGGACCGTATACACTTGTAAAAGGAGATAGATTTTGCATCACAGTTGTATGTATTTCTGTGTCCAAATTGTGAACATTCAAGGACGGCACAGGTTGGATTGACATGGTTAGCTGTTGGTGCTTTCTATTGAAATCTATGTCCGTATCCGTATTGACTTTAGCACTTATCAATGCCCCGTCTTCAACGACAAAGAAAGGTATTATTGCCACATCTTCTTCTTCGTCGCTATCATATATAACTAAGCGATAATTGCCAGACAATTTGAGTCGAGTATTTTCACTCGGAAATTTGAAAGAATAGTGTGTATAGAACACCGATGTATTTATAGACTCTTCAAAATCTTCTATCGCTTCATCGCCAATTCCCCTCGACAGAAATTCTGAGGTTAGTAGACGAAGGTTTGGCTTCCAGTTCCAAGTCATTGGTTCA
The DNA here is from genome assembly GCA_963600315.1 of Bacteroidaceae bacterium. Taxonomy (GTDB): domain Bacteria; phylum Bacteroidota; class Bacteroidia; order Bacteroidales; family Bacteroidaceae; genus UBA6382. The sequence continues at coordinate 6,251 of CAVCAW010000063.1, forward strand.
ATGCGATATCTATAGCGATGGAAGTCTTGAGTAAGGTCATCAAAAGCTATATGCAAACAATCACTTGTTCCAAGCGAAACATATGGAATGGAATTCCATTCTCCATTTCTGCTTACAACAAGTGTTTTAAGAGTATTCCTAAGCAATTCATTCCTCTGTGCACACAGTGCAAGAGGAATGAATACTAGAAATATTATTACACGATTCCTATACGACATTTAATCGGATTTGAGAAACGGGCATATGCTAAATCATACTTTTCACTTGACTTATGACCTCTTCAGCCAGGCTGTTTGCTTCTTTTTCTGTTGATGCCTCGGCATAAACCCTGATAATTGGCTCGGTATTGGACTTCCGCAGATGCACCCAAGCTGTTGGGAAATCAATCTTAACACCATCGATATCTGTTATTTTCTCGTTAGAATAGTGATTTTTTACTGACTCCAGAATTGCATCTATATTCATACCAGGCTTCAGGTCTATACGATTCTTCGTAATTACATAGTTGGGATATGTTGCACGAAGTTGGCTCAGTTTCATTTTCTTCTTTGCCAAATATGTCAAAATAAGTGCTATTCCTACCAAAGCATCACGACCATAGTGAGCGGCAGGATAGATGACTCCACCATTTCCTTCGCCACCAATAATTGCTCCGGTTTCTTTCATCTTTGTAACAACATTAACCTCACCTACAGCAGCAGGAGTATATGAGGCACCATAACGTGCAGCTACATCACGAAGAGCTCTTGTAGAGCTAAGATTACTTACAGCATTGCCACGTTGATTCTGAAGAATATAGTCTGCTACCGTTACCAATGTGTATTCCTCACCATACATCGTGCCGTTCTCGCATATAAGTGCAAGTCGATCAACGTCAGGATCCACCACAAACGCTATATCGTGTTCACCTTGCTTCATAAGGTTTTTAATATCCGTAAGATTTTGTTCCAACGGCTCCGGATTGTGACCGAAAAATCCCGTAGGGTCTGTATAAAGCCCCGTCACCTTTTCAACCCCAAGCTGATTCAACAATCTTGGCAATATCAATCCTCCGACAGAGTTTACACAATCTATGGCGACTTTGAAATGAGCGTTGCGAATAGCGTCAACATCTACCAACTCTAGGCTTTTAACAAGGTTTATATGTTTCTGCTCAAAGCTTAAGTCTTTATAGTACTTGCCAAGGTGATCGATGTCAGCATATTCAAATTCTTCCGTACGTTCTGCCAATTGAATAATTTCGTTGGCTTCTTCTTGATTCAGGAATTCGCCTTTCTCATTCAAAAGTTTCAACGCATTCCACTGACGAGGATTATGGCTAGCAGTCAATATTATGCCACCACACGCATCAGACATCGTAACTGCCAATTCTGTGGTTGGAGTTGACGCCAAACCGATGTTAATCACGTCAAATCCTAACCCTTGAAGGGTTCCACAAACAATCTGTTTAACCATATCTCCAGAGATGCGTGCATCTCTACCGACAACAATGTAGTTGCTTTTTGTTTTGCAAGCCCTGCGACGTTGAATTGCGTAAGCCGAGACTATTTTCACAATTTCCAGTGGAGACAAAGATTCGGATGCTTTACCTCCAATCGTTCCGCGAATACCGGAGATGGATTTAATAAGAGTCATAATATTATTATTGAGAGTTATTGCTTGTTTTTAAAAAGTATTCCAAGTTGATTTGTGGCGTTTTTGTGTATTTTTTCTCCAGCGACAAATGCCTTTTGATTACTTTTTCTCTGTCAAAATACCCTCCGTTCATTAAGAAGAATTTGTCGCCGTCTGTTCCGCCATTGAAATCCAGACGCACACCTTTACTACCAGTCAAATCATTAGTCAAATTAGCTTCGTCAACAGGTCTCCATGTGTCATTTTGAGGTTTCACCCATACATCATAGTAGTAAGCTTTGCGTGTTTTGTCGCCCTGAATAGGACTAAAATTCTCGAGGAACGAATGCAAACCTGTTATCAAGCTTTTGCAATTAGGTCTGCGTAGTGTAGCCATGAAAATCCATTTGTCTTGGGGAGTATCATAGAACCATGCACTATAATCAGTTGAAGTCGAGTCTTTCCTACATGCATGAAGCAAGAATTTATACGGCACATTTGGTCGCCAATCAACTTTTATAAAAGTTTGTTTGCCACTGCCTTCGTTACCAAAATTTTTTGCAGTAACGCCATCTCCATGACAGACCACGTGAGTTTGGTGATTGGGTGCCACATTATTCGGGTCATCATCATCTACAGAATTCCATACGGAGAACAGCACTTGGCGTCGGTTTGCAGAATTATTTTGGAAGCCAAAATATCCTCCTGTAAATCCCAATGCCATGTAATATGAACCAACCTGATCAAACTGTTCCGGAACCATCACATCTATCATAGCCCACTCCAAATCCTTGCCATACTTGCCCGTATCATACGCAAGGTGGCATGACGGCCCTCTAAGTCCGAAATGGGTATTGAAGTCACCCTTCAAGAATATTGGCTTAGCGGATGCCTCTGATAGGATTTTCAGATTTGTGATATTCAGGAAATCTGTCGAACCCATAAGTTCATATCCAATTCTGATATAACCGTCTTTTTCAGGAACGACTTCTCCCAAATGAATTATATCGGCAGATTTGCTTTTGACGGTTATGTTCTTTGAAATTCGTTCGCCAGGAATATTGCTTATTGAGACATTAACGTTTCCGTTGCCTGTCGCTTCCAACGACACGTCGTACTTCGCCCCTTTGGTAAGATATACGTATGTCGTGGCTGTTTTGCTTGTCTGCCCAGAGAATGTCAATCCGTCTTTATCAACGACAACTTCCCTTCCCCATGCATAGTCACCATTGATATAAGTATTGTTCAGCAATGGAATGGTGAATGTTTGAGTCTGGGCACCAGAACAAATTGCCAATACTAAGAAAAAGAAGGAAACAAATGCTTTCATTTTACCACAAAAGTTCTTTCAACCTCAATATACGTCTTGAGCACACTTACAGTGTATGTATTGGTGGTCTCTCCAACAGTAATAGTCTTGCCGTTATTAGCCACGTTGCCGTCTGCATATGTTGTCGTCTCTATCTTTACCGTCACCTTGTGGCGTCCTTTTGTCAAGGGAACAAAAGAATTGTTTGAATTGGGGGTCGCAGATTCGAGACCGTTGACCTCGGGAGAGCACGACCAGATATAAGACTTATAGAATATATTCTTCGGGGTGTTGGTATTTGTCAACGACAATACCACCCGCTCTCCTACTTTGAGGTCATCACCATTGGATACACCAATTTCAAAAATCGGTAGCGATGCGTATTCCTTATCATCACTGCAAGACGGCAACAACAACATCACAAGCACGCCTATAAAAACATATTTGCTTAAGTATTTCATACTGTAGTCTATTTTCTTTATGCAAAAATAACAAGTTCTGACCTTACAGCAAAAAAACGTCCTCTAATATTTTTCCGCAGAGGCAGAGTCTGTCAACATTTTTTTCAACTCACGGTACAACCTGGACACAGGCAATCCCATCACATTATAGTAGCACCCATGTATGGCCTCAATTCCTATCAGCCCAATCCACTCTTGTATGCCGTAAGCGCCAGCCTTATCATAAGGCCTGTATTTGTCAACATAGAAGTTTATCTCTTCATCGCTCAAGACCGAGAATTTTACGTCCGTAACTTCAGAGAACACAGACAATTTATCATTCCAAGCAATCGTTACACCCGTAACGACCTGATTTGTCCTGCCGCTCAGTTTGTGTAACATCTCTATTGCCTCTGACTTGTCTTTTGGTTTGCCTAGAATCTCCCCATCTATGATGACAACCGTGTCAGCAGCAATCTTCACAACATCTTCACAAAGAGCATCCTGGCATGCCGAGGCTTTCTGTCTCGACAAACACGACGGAACCTCCAGTGCGGGCGTTCCGTCGGGACAAATTTCGTCTATTCCTGGTTTAACCACCTCAAATTCCAATCCCATCTCTTGAAGCAGCAGAGCGCGCCTCGGAGATTTGCTTAAAAGAGCGAACTTATATCCTTCAAACATTGCTTTCAAACGTTCTGCAATTACCATCCAAAAGCTACCTTATCAAGTTTCCACAAACCTTTTCCACGCAGCACTTGCTCTATTACGTCTCTGACACAACCGTTGCCACCTGTCAAAGGTGAAACATAGTGTGAAATCTGTTGGATCTCTGCAGCAGCATCTATTGGGCAACAGGGCAAACCACAAGACGACATCACTTCATAATCGGGAATATCATCACCCATATACAACACCTCTGAAGACTGCAAACCAAACTTTGACAAGAGAGAGTTGTAAACATCAATTTTTACTTTGACGGAAGAATGTATTTCTTTGACACCAAGTCCCTTGTACCGATTTATTACGGACAGAGAATTTCCACCAGTAATAATTGCGACACGAAGTCCCAACTTCACCGCCAATTGTATGGCATAGCCATCCTTTATATTAACACTACGCATTGGAATTCCATTGTCGTCCGTGAAGACGGTTGAAGTACTCAACACCCCATCCA
>CAVCAW010000063.1:10800-25537 GCA_963600315.1 Bacteroidaceae bacterium
CATCAAAGAACAATGCTTTTATCTTAGACAAATCGTAATCAATCATCTTGACATTTCTTAAAATATTTGTTTTTATAGTCAATAATACTGTTGGTCTCCTGCTGATATATTTCTTTTTCTAAAGGAAAACCATCAAGCAGTTTTATGTGCTCTCCTATTATATTGTAGTCCTCTCTAACAGCAGGTCCTGTCTGAGCTTCTATAGGAGAGCAAGATTCCAACTTCACCATTGTTTCTTTAACGAGTGGAACAATTACCGAAGAAGGCAACCCCGCCCTTTCTAGAATTTTATGAGCTATGGCAATATTGTGATTTACAAAATTGCAAGCAAACACCGAAGCAAGATGAAGCATTTTGCGCTTGTGACTATCCGCCACGAACACATTGTGTGAAATCGGCTTCAAAACAGCCCCGATTATATTTAGCACAGCGGTTTGTCCTTCTATGAAAAAGGGAATTTGCGAATAGTCCAAGGCTTTTAATTTCGTGAAAGTCTGCATTGGATACATGACACCACAATGACTAAAAAAAGGTGTTAGAATGTCTATTGACAGACTTCCAGCTGTATGTACGACTGTGGCATTTGTATCTAGGACAACATCCGACAAAGCTCTCGCAACATCACGCACAGCACTATCTTTTACGGAAATAATATACACATCGGCATCTTGTGGCAGTTTTCCCATGTCTGTAGAACACAAACGATAACCTTCCTCAACAAACAACCGCAGGTTTTTCTCTGAATGATTCCAAATTGAAATTTGATATCCTACAGATTTGAAAGCCTTTGCAAGATGATATGCTACGTTTCCTGCACCTAAAATATTAATTTTCATACCCATTCGGTCTGCTTGTTGCATCAAGACTCTTTACAAAACTTCAGCAATGTCACATTCCATGGTAAAATAGCAACTTCCGGTTTTTTGCCGCCAGAGAGGTCTATTTTTTGTTTTTTCCTCGTAATCAGGTCAACTGCCTCATATTTTTTCGGCAACATGCCAAAGAAATCTAGCATATGCTCAGGAATACATACTTTGGCATGTACTTCATTGTCACTGAAATTACATACACATAGGCAACATTCATTGCGGTTGGAACGTGCGAAGACAAACATGCGATTAGCATCAAAATCTACATTATTGTAATTTGCATACATCAAGTCGTAAAACAAACCATCAGAGAACACAGGTTCGTGCAGTGCCAAATTAAGCAACAGCTTGTATTCCTTATACAAAGACTTGCTTTCCTCTGACAATGCTAACATATTGTATTTGCCATTATTCCTCCATTGTTGTATGGTCTTCACTCGCCAATAATCAAAAATTGTTGTACGTCCGTCTTGACCACTAAAGCCCTCTTTGTCCATGCCTTTTTCACCAAATTCCTGTCCGAAATACAGCATAAAAGGATTTGTACCAATCAATACAGATACAGCCAAAGCGGGAATTCCCTTCTTGGCATCCCCTGCAAAAAAGGAGCTTGCTATTCGTTGCTCGTCATGATTCTCCAAGAAGTAAAGCATATGTGCCCTAATGTCGTCAAGCTGCTGCCAGCAAGATGTAATTGACTGAGCACCACACTCCATTCTCATCACAGATTTCAGTGTATCATACAGACCTACCTTGTCATAGAGAAAATCAAACTGCCCTCTATAGATAAAATCACGATATAAAGACGGGTTGTAAACCTCGCCAATAAATATTATTTGCGGATATAACTTCTTGATTTGCGGCACAGCCCATTGCCAGAATTCAACAGGAACCATCTCTGCCATATCACAGCGGAAGCCGTCTACATTCTTGCTTGCCCAAAATTTTAGGATGTCAAGCATCTTGTGCCAAGTATTGGGAATGGGGATAAAATGATTTACGTGTCCACCACAGTAATCAATGCCATAATTCAATTTAACTGTTTCATACCAGTCGTTTATCCCAGGAAAAGCACAAAACAAGTCATTACCTGTAGCCTTTGCTGGGGTTTCGCCATAGGGATTAACTTCCGTACCTGTCATATCAAATCTACAAGTTAATGTCTGCCCCGGAATATAATAGAAGTTATTCTCTGGGCTAAAAGCTTGAGAGGTATTGTCATCCTCTCCAAGATCTCTTACTGTTACAGGCTTTGCGTCAGAATGATATTCTCTTGCGACATGATTTGGTACAAAGTCTATAATAACTTTAAGTCCTGCTCTGTGAGTCCTGGCTACCAATGACTCAAATTCGCTCATTCTATTTGCGACATTCTGCGCCAAATCTGGATCCACATCATAATAATCTTTTATAGCGTAAGGTGACCCAGCCTTTCCTTTAACCATAGCCCTATGGTCACGCCCTATACCATAATCAGTATAGTCCGTCTGTGTTGAATGTTCTATAATACCAGTATACCATACATGTGTAGCACCAAGTTCCTTAATTTTCCTCAAAGCAGCCAGAGTAAAAGAATTAAATTTTCCGCACCCGTTTTGCTCAATGCTTCCGTTGAATAATGGTTCTTCAATGTCATTACCAAAAAGTCTTGGTAGCACCTGGTATACGATAACTTTCGACATAATATTTTATAGATAAGATTTAGATAAAAAGCAGTCCCCACCCTTTTCACATCTAAAGGTTGGGGACTGCTGTTAATAAGCCTGGGGGCTTCCCCCTATGGAGTCTAATCCAATACGAGTTTTGAATAGAAATCCTATTCGACAATCTCAAGACTAAACCAGTCCGTGGATTGAAATAGCATCGTTTCCTTTGCAGATTTTAGCTATCATACCCTGGAGAGCCTTTCCAGGACCACATTCAGTAAAGTCTGTAGCACCATCAGCCACCATCGCTTGTACTTCATAAGTCCATCTTACAGGAGAAGTCAACTGCGCAATCAAGTTCTGCTTGATTTCATTAGGACAAGTATGAGGCTTAGCATCCACATTCTGATATACTTTAACCTTAGGAGCGGCAAACTCAGTTGACTCAATTGCGGCCTGCAGTTCCTCTTGAGCGGGCTGCATCAGTGGAGAGTGGAATGCACCACCGACTGGCAACAGGAGAGCTCTCTTAGCACCAGCTGCTTTCAATGCCTCGCATGCTTCTTCAACGGCAGCGTTATTACCAGAAATAACCAACTGACCTGGATTGTTGTAGTTGGCGGGAACAACGATATTTCCAGGCTTCGAAATAGATGCGCACACCTCTTCTATCTTCTGATCATCAAGACCAATAATAGCAGCCATCGTAGAAGGTGCGGCTTCACAAGCTTTTTGCATTGCAAGCGCACGTTTGCTGACAAGTTTCAAGCCGTCTTCAAACGACAAAGCTCCAGCTGCAACCAAAGCAGAAAACTCGCCAAGTGAATGTCCGCCGACCATGTCATAGTCAGCCTTGTCACCAGCGCAAATCGCACTTATTACAGAATGCAGGAACACTGCGGGCTGTGTCACCTTCGTTTGTTTCAGCTCTTCAGCGGTTCCCTCAAACATAATCTTCGTTATGTCAAAGCCCAAAATGTCGTTTGACTTGTCGAAAAGTTCTTTAGCTACAGAACTTGATTCATACAAATCCTTGCCCATTCCTGAAAACTGGGCTCCCTGTCCGGGAAATACAAATGCTTTCATCTCTGTTAAAATTATTTGTGATATAGTTTTACCTTGCAAATTTAATGATTTTTTTACATTGTTGTCAGGTAAAATCTAAAAAGGCTATATTTTTCAATACTTTCCACTAAATCGCACTCAGTTCTCAACTCCACCGACCCCATCAGAGTCACCAAGAGAATGGTCAGCATCAATTAATGATTGTTCATATTCTACAACCAAAAGTCAGCACAAGGGGCTAACACTTCATTTTGAGTGCCAGCCCCCTTTCTATCTTTCTGCAAGTATCTCACAGACTTTTTTATCTACTTGTCACTGATTCTCAGCTTGAATTTCACTGGTTCTTGCGGTATGATGTACTTCTGCATTGGGCCTGGACCGCAACTAGCGTTACCCAGTCCTCTTTGTGCTACGTCAAAATGCAGATAGACAAACGGTCTGTTGACGAGTTCCCACTGGTGCTTGGCATTCATCAGATCTTCGTCGGTGTGGCGGTTTGCGGAGAAGGAAACATTGCCTTCAGACTCTATCTTCACTGCGTGACCAGCGTTGTCTTTGAGGATGAGCTCGCGCATCTTGCCGCGGTCACCAGTTGTCTGTGGCTTCACGTAGTCCTCGCACAACTCGTCTACTTTTGCATAGAAGCGTCCTAGTGTTACGCCACTTTGACGGTCACAATAGTTCTCCCACGGACCAAGGGCATAGTACTCCACATTAGAGTAGCTGCTGTCAATGGCACAAGCCACGCCTGCACGTCTCAGTTCTGCACTGTGAGGCAGAATCTCGACTGTCATGTCAACCACGCCATTGGAATATATGCGGTAGTCAATCTTTTGGTCAGCAATCTCGCCCTGGCGACTTGTAGACACGATGCACATTTTTTTACTAGATTGTTCTACTCGCAGTTCACCCTCTGCCTTCAGACCATTTGACACATTGGAGAACCTGTCGTTTTCTATCCAGCGATGGTTGGCAAAGACAAAGCCCATGCCATCGGCAAGGATATTCTTGCCGTGAAGCGACATCGCCTTAAGTTGTCCGGTCACCTTGTCAAACTCCACATTTATGTTGTCGTTGAAGATCTTACAGCTTGAGCCGTTGTTGTCTACAGTAAGCTTCTTGCCTGAAGACTGAACCTCCGCAAGTTCCTTGCATTCTTTGATGACGAATTGCTTCTTTGCCAGTATGTGGCCTTTTTTGCAGAACCTTGTATCAGTTGCATAAGCGGCATAGATATTGAGCAAGATCTCGCCTGACGCAGCTTTACTGTTCAGTGCAGGAACGGAGAACAACGTGCTGTCGCCCGGCAGTACGGTCTTCAGAGGCACGGTTCCCGAAGCCACCGCTTTGCCATTGGCGAGGTACTCATAAGTTATGTCAACATTTTCAGTTGAGATGAACAAAAATTTGTTTTTCATACTTATGCTGACACCTTGGTTGTCAGCGGCAGACTGGTCAATGCGCTTGAAGTCTAGACTCTGTAACACGCCATTCACTTCTGCCAGCTTGGCAGAGTAACTGCGATCTGCCCTAACGACTCCGTTGCAACAGAAATTACCCTGGTGAGGACCGGGAAAATCATACCCCGTGCGTATTTTGAATATACCATTCTTCATCTCATGGGGCTCATACACAGCCTGGTCTACCCAGTCCCATATGCAACCGCCAATCGTAGAGTTACTGTTCTCAATGCTCTCCCAATATTCGCTGAGGTTGCCAATGGCATTTCCCATCGAGTGGGCATATTCGCAGACAAACATAGGTTTGTCAAGATTGGACGTATTGTTGTACATCCAGTTCATTGAGGGGTACATCTTGGAGTAGAAGTCGGAGTAAGCTGAGCCACCATAGTCTTTGCCCAGTCGCGTTCCTTCGTAATGGATAGGACGCATACTATCCACAGAGTGTGCTTTGTCGTAGCAATACTTGAAATTTCTTCCCGCACCGCTCTCGTTGCCAAGACTCCACATTATTACTGACGGATAGTTGCGGTAGGTACCTACAAGGCGGGCAATTCTATCCACGAAGGAAGGTATCCACGACGGCATGTCAGAAATGCTTTGGTTAGCATGGTCTTCGAGGTCAGCCTCTGCGCACACATATAGTCCGTAATAGTCAAACATGTTGAACATTCTCACATCGTTGGGGTAATGGGAGGTTCGAATGGTGTTTATGTTGTTCTGCTTCATCAGCAGGACGTCGCGCTCCATTGACTCAGCTGAAACCGTGCGGCCCGCAAACGGATCTGTGTCGTGGCGGTTCACTCCCTTCAAGAACAATCTTTTGCCATTCAGGTATAAGAGTGAATTCTTTATGCAAACGTCTCTCAAACCGCACTTGGTGCTGAAAGCCATCTGTTCATTTCCGTTACCATCGCTCTGTATGACGTGCAAGGTATAGAGGACTGGAATCTCTGCGCTCCAAAGTTGCGGATTGGCGACAGAAAAGTTCACCTCGTACGAAGCAGAATCTTTCTTGGCAGCCAGCGACTGACCGACAAGTTTGCCGTTGGGATCAAACAGTTTTAGCGTCACGTTGCCTATTTCCCCTGCGCCTTCTGTCGTAAGTTTCACATTGACGTTGGCCTTTGTGTAGTCTGCATTGAAGTGCGAAGTTATATAATGATCTCTTACACTTGTTGTAGGGATATTGTATATGTACACTTGTCGGAATATTCCACTCATGCGGAACATGTCCTGACATTCAAGGTAAGAACCATCACACCACCTGAGAACTTGTACTACCAGATTATTCTCGCCTTCCTTGACGCAATCTGTTATGTCAAACTCAGCCACATTATTTGAGCCTTGCGAGTAACCAACATACCGTCCGTTCAAGTACACAAAAGCTGCACTGTATATTCCCCCGAAATGTATGATTGTACGCTTTGAAAGCCAACTTTTGTCCACACTGAACGTACGCCGGTAAGTGCCCACAGGATTCACTGCGTAGTTCTCGCCATTATTGTTGTAGCCGTCCCTTGCGTTAATATAGGGAGGAGTATTGGAATGAGGGTATTCAACATTGCAGTATATAGGGCGGTCATAACCCTGCATCTCCCAACAACTCGGCACTGGGATACTATCCCAACTTTCAAACGCGGAGCTACCTGTCTTTGACAGTTCCAAACCATCGGGACGTTTGTCAGGAGAAGTGACAAAGTTGAAACTCCATACTCCATCAAGCGATTTCCTTGAAACAGAATGCGGATCCAACCAAGGCTTGGCATAATGACCTGCGTCTGACAGCATCTCTTGTTCACCCACATAGGGGGTATATGCAGCTACTACAGGCAATTTATTTTGCCCAAACACAGTCTCGTCTTCCCATATCGGTGACTTAATTTTCGGTTTAGATACCTCTTCTATACAGAACCAACTATTTGGGTCGTTTTCGTCAATATCAGCAATTGTCATGCGACCATTACGGGCAGTAAACATCTTGTTCTTATTGTAACTTACGATCTGATAGACTGCCGATTTATTCTTGACCGGTTTGATAGACAATAATGCATTGCCGTAATGGCCTGGATTGGCAGGCCACTGAAGCAAGTAGTCTATATTGGGATTATCGCCTCCATCGTCAAAATATTGGTTGGAAAACGCATTATGCACAACGTGTTTGTTAGGACCCAGAGTCTTGATAACCCAGTATTGTCCTCTATTCAACGAATCCTTCTCTTCAGGTTTAATCTGCGCATTGTTACCGCCATTGCTACCATTGCCCAGAACTTTACTGCCCACATTTGCGCTCACAAAACGATAAGTACAGTTCTCGTCAGAACCAAAATATGATGACTCCTTGACGATTATGGTATTCTTTTCAAGTTTCTTCTGTGAGTGGGCAGGAGCCAGCGTGTATTTGTTACCACCCAAATGTTTAATTTTCCATTTCTGTAATTCATCCGAACCATTTTCTTCACCCCACGAAAGTCCATCCTCAGTAATGCGAAGGGCCCGGTGCTTAAATGGATCTATTATTCTCCATGTCCCCGATAATTCCGTCAGTTCAAGCAACTGGTGTTCGTATTCTAAGGGTATTGATAAAATCTCATAAAGAGCACCCTTACGAAAATTCTGCGCCATAGAAATCACGGGCACAAGAAGCACAAAAAGGAAAATTTTCTTCAACATGTAAACTTAAATTAAAATAACTAATTGGACGAAAGCTATAAACTTGCTCACTGGCAAAATGGCATTTTCAATTCTACAATCTAATGCCGCATCTGTTGCGCACACACAACATCATTTTTCACCTTCTCTTGACAAAGATACAAATTTATTTTGACTAGATTCAACAAATTCATACACAAAGCATCAACATATAGGAAACTGACCCGTTTTACACTATCAGAGCCACAATATCGAACAAGGAACCTATTAGTTTGTGCCATAAGATTTGCGTCTAGCAACAAACCTTAGGATTATCAGCCGGAGGCTACGTCAAAGGATTGAAGAGGGTATTACAGGTCTAGAGTCAAGCCGTCATAGGCAAAGCGCACGTTGCAAGGTAGCAAGGAGGGTGATTCCGAGTGAAGTCCGGCGGAATGAGCGAGATGAGTAAAAAAAGTTTTCTTTGGCTTCAAGCGGTCTACAAGCCCAAGAGCTTCATCAATGCTTTGGTGGGTAGGATGAGGAGACTTGCGCAACGCATTGATTACTAACAAATCAAGATCGGCTAAGCGTTCAAAAGTCTCCTGGGGCATCTGACTCATATCTGTAATATAGGCGAACTTACCAATGCGAAAGCCCACGATAGACAATTTCCCGTGCATAACCCTAAGAGGTTCTACCCGAACTCCACAAATATAAAAGGGCACGTAAGGTGTCACTGCATTAAGTCGGAGTACGGGAGCCGAAGGATATTTGCTAGGACCAAAACAATATGGCAGCCGCTCCTCAAGATGCTGTATAACCATCGGCTCACCAAAGATGTCTATGTCGTTGAATACGCAGAAAGGTCTAAGATCATCAAGCCCACCGACGTGGTCATAGTGTTCGTGAGTAACAAGAACGGCATGAATTGGACCATAAGGGACTCTCAGCATTTGTTGTCTAAAATCGGGACCACAGTCAATTAGAAAACGCACCGTGCCCGTAGTGAAAGATACAGGGTGTGAATCTTCATCTGCCCGATAGTTAGATGAAGCACTGTCAACACTGCAGATTGCGTTGTCAAACTCTAGCAAAACACTTGAGCGCAACCTTTTGTCACGGGAGTCCAATGAACAACACACATCGCATCCACATCCTATCACGGGAACTCCATTCGACGTGCCGGTACCAAGAAAAGTCAGTCTCATTGCACCGCCTAAATCCAAATCACCTCAGGCTTGAGCGAGATGCCAAATTTATTTTTGACATCTGAGCAAACCGCCTTAGCGAGATTAACAACATCTTCTGGAGTGGCACCACCCGTATTAACGAGTACGAGAGCCTGCTTGCTGTATACCGCAGCATGTCCTAAACTCTTGCCTTTCCATCCGCATTTCTCTATGAGCCAACCCGCTGGTATCTTTACTCCCTCAGGCATAGAATAGTGAGGTACTGTGGGATAGTCTTTTAGCAATGTTTCGTAAGCTGCCTTGTCGACTACGGGATTCATGAAGAAGCTGCCAGCATTGCCCAGCGTGGCTGGATCTGGCAATTTGCTCGTACGCAACTTGATTATGGTATCTCGCAAATCCATAGCATTAATTTTGCTTGATGCGTGATCAGCCAAGGTGTGATAAGTAAGATTTGGATGAAAATCAAGCGACAGCCGTAGCGTCACGTGGGTAATGGCATAATGCCCCTCCCAATCTCCTTTGAAATTACTCATACGATAGCCAAAACCGCAGTCTTCAGCTGCAAATTCGTGCACTTCGCCATCAGTTAGCGACACAGCCTCCACGCTTTCCACAAAATCCTTCACTTCAGCTCCATAGGCACCGATATTCTGCACCACAGCGGCTCCCACCTCTGAGGGAATACCAGAAAGATTCTCCAATCCGAAATAACCGTGTTGCAAAGTGCTTTCAACCACACGATCCCAAGTCATCATAGCTCCCAGGCGAAGGTGTACATTATGACCATCTATACCAATCACCTCAAATCCTTTTATAGCACTATGCAACACCGTGCCATCATAGTCTTTTGTAAACAGCAAGTTGTTGCCGCCACCAATATGGAGCAGCGGCTCATTCTTGTCATGAGTATATAGATAAGTCTGTAGTTCTTGCACGGTTTCATACTCCACGAATTTCTTGGTTTTGATGTCAAGTCCGAAGGAGTTGTGATGTAGCAACGAATAGTCTGTCTTGATAGTCATGGTTAGGCGATTTTAGGAATTAGGTTGCTTAAATCTAGAGGTTTTCAATTTTGCACAATTGCCACTTGCCCGCAGCTTTGTGGAAATGGAGGCGACAGGCAAAGCCCGACGATGGAGACTCTACAGACACCACGCGTTCATCACCGCTCAAATCTTGTCCGAAGTCTAGGTTAGAGAACTGCGCAGAGGGCAACTCTGGTATAAGAGTCTCATTCCATTGCGAAAGGCTTATTTTCTTGCCCTTTACCATCTTCATCTCAAACTCATCGTCGTAGTCGGGGTCTATACCGTCGTAGGTAACAGTCTCGGCTATGTGATTCATCTGAAAGTCCTTGTCTGAAACAAATTTAGAATAGAACCCGATGAAGCCGTTGTCGGCATCTTGGTCTATGGCAGACTCCTCTATAGACGTAAGCATCCACTTGTCGTCAGTCTTCTCAAATAGATAATTACTAACAATATCCTGACTAACATCATACCACTGCACATTCACCTTAGTGACACTCTTGTCTGTTTCCAGTTTCAATGACTTGGTGTTAGGGAAAAACACCGTGTAGATGTCGGAATTGTAGTAGAGTCGCGAAAAATGCCACTCCTGGGCAGTCACTGTTTGCCGCTGACCATTGACCATACACGGAAGAGGAAATTTCACTCTTGACTTCTGATAGGCACTGTTCTGACAAAACGACGAAATAAAATCATAGAATACACCATCAGCAGCTTTGGGAACTTTGGCCTGAGCAATGATTGGATCTTCCTGATCAATGGGAACCGGAGCAATCGTGTCGGCTACACTGTCGACCGTATCAACGTCCTTGCCAACCTCAGCCTTACCTCCTCCACACGAAGAGAGCAATGCAAGCAGAATACAAGGAACCAACAGCTTTTTCATGATTAAAGTAACTTTTTTAGTGGCGCACAGATTCAAACTCTTCGATTTTCTCCTTATTCTCAAGTAGGAAATCTATATCATCCAAAGCGTTCATCAGACAATATTTCTTATAACCATTGATACCAAACTGTTCAGAATGACTAGTAGCGACATTTGTCACAGTCTGCGAAGGCAGGTCAATCTTGACTTGTGCAAGAGGATTAGCTTGTATAGTCTCAAACAATTCTCCTTGAAATTCCTCTGTAACAATCACCGGCAACACGAAGCTATTCAACAAATTATTGCGGTGAATATCTGCAAATGAAGAACTAATCACAGCTCTCACTCCATAGCCGGCGATTGCCCATGCAGCATGCTCACGACTTGACCCTGAGCCCCAATTCTTGCCAGCTACGATTATCTCGTGAACACCGCTGTGAGGAGGTTCACAGAAAGAAGATTGGTTGAGTACGAAGTCACCGATTGGCTTGCCTTGTTCGTCAAAGCGAAGGTCGTGCATGAAAGCATCGCCGAAGAATTTAGGGTCGCGCGTTGTTGAAGCCAAATAGCGTGCAGGGATAATAAGGTCCGTATTGCAGTTGTCAATAGCTATCGGGATACAAGAACTCTGTATCGTATTAAATTTCTGTTTGCTCATATTCTTACATTATCTTACGAGGGTCAGTAATTTTTCCTGTCACTGCAGCTGCGGCGACCACCAATGGCGATGCAAGAATGGTGCGTGCGCCAGGCCCTTGACGTCCCACGAAATTACGGTTACTTGTGCTTATAGAGAGTTTACCCGAAGGCACCTTGTCGGGATTCATAGCCAGACAGGCTGAGCACGAAGGCAAGCGCAACTCGAAGCCAGCGTCAGCGAGAACAATGTCGATACCTTCATCAATTATCTGCTGCCTTACGCTCCAACTGCCGGGCACCAACCAAGCCACCACATTGTCAGCCTTCTTGCGACCTTTCACGATTGAGGCAAACGCCCGGAAATCCTCTATACGACCGTTAGTGCACGCACCAAGGAAACAATAGTCTACAGATTTCCCCTCCAAGTGTTCACCCGGCTCAAACTGCATATATTCAAGCTGCGAAAGGAAACCAGCTCTATCAGCCTCTGCTACGCTATCCAACGAAGGAATAGCCTCATCAATGGCTACACCAGCTCCAGGATTCGTACCATAAGTGATGCGCGGCTTGATGTCAGCAGCATCAAAAGTCACTTCTTTGTCAAAGACAGCATCGTCGTCGCTGCGCAGTGTCTTCCACCGCTCTACGGCTGCATCCCAGTCTTTTCCCTTCGGAGCATACTCACGCCCCTTCAGATACTCAAATGTCACTTCGTCGGGAGCAATTATACCAGCACGACTACCCATCTCGATTGAGAGATTAGACAGGGTCAGCCTACCCTCCATTGACAAGGAGCGAATAGTGCTTCCCGCATATTCCACCACATAACCTGTAGCACCGGCAGTAGTAAGTTTTGACATGATATACAAAGCAACGTCTTTAGCGGTGACACCCGGCTGCAACTTGCCTTCTACATTTATACGCATAGATTTGGGTTTCTGCTGCAATATGCACTGCGAGGCTAGCACCTGAGTCACTTCAGAAGTGCCAATACCCATCGCCAGCGCACCTACCGCACCGTGAGTGCTCGTGTGGGAATCTCCGCATACTATCGTCATGCCTGGCAGAGAAAGCCCCTTCTCAGGTCCAACCACATGAATTATGCCATTGTCCTTGCTACCCATATCAAAGTGAGTGATGCCAAACTCATTGCAGTTCTTCTTAAGTGTCTCAACTTGCTTGCGACCTACTGGGTCATCAATATGATCTTGTTGGTCAGACGGAGTGTTATGATCGGGCATGGCGTAGACCTGCTTCGGACGAAACACCGGTATAGCCTTGTCTCTCAGAGTGTCGAATGCCTGCGGGCTAGTAACCTCATGAGCAAACAAGCGGTCTATATATAATTGAGCAGGACCATCTTGCACGTTCTGCACAACATGGGAATCCCAAATCTTGTCAAATAAAGTCTTCATCCTTTAAATTTATTAATACAGTCTATATATGCCTCTACCGAAGCCGTGACAATATCGGTATTGGCTCCAAAACCATAATACACATGACCATTATACTCAACCTGCATATGCACTTTGCCCATATCGTCAGACCCTTTACTGATGGCTTGGATAGTAAACTCTTTGAGGGTCATCTCGCGTTTTACGATATTTTTGAGAGCCTTGATAGCTGCATCAACCGGGCCATTGCCGCTTGCAGCCGCCTCAAACTTCTCGTTGGCGATCACAAGACCAATGCTGGCCACCGACTTAACCCCCATTCCCGTAGTAACCTGCAGATAGTCAAGTTTCACGTTATTAGTAGCCGTTCTGTCAGCACCGGCCAACACGAGCACGTCATCGTCAGTTACTTCCTTCTTGCGGTCTGCAAGTTTCAGGAACTCTTCGTAAACCTTGTCAAGTTTAGTCTCTTCGATATCCACACCGTTGATGTGTAAGCGATATTTCAGAGCAGCACGTCCGCTGCGAGCGGTAAGTACAATAGCATTGTCATCGATGCCCACAGTCTTGGGATCCATAATTTCATAGGTAGCAGCATTTTTGAGTACGCCGTCCTGATGGATTCCGCTGGAATGAGCAAAGGCATTTCTACCCACGATAGCCTTATTGGGCTGTACTGGCATATTCATCAGCGAACTTACCATGCGGCTAGTGGGATAAATCTTTGTAGTATTGATATTCGTGTCGATACCAAGATCCGGGTGAGTCTTGAAAATCATAGCAACTTCCTCGAGCGATGTATTGCCGGCACGTTCGCCGATACCATTGATAGTAACCTCGACCTGACGCGCACCACCCAACACACCGGCAACAGTGTTAGCCGTAGCCATGCCAAGGTCATTGTGGCAGTGGGTAGACAAGATACTCTTGCCTGCGGCGAAAGCATCAACGTGCTCATACAAGTACTTTATCTTATCGTTATACTCATTGGGGAGACGGAATCCCGTAGTGTCAGGGATGTTGCACACCGTAGCTCCAGCTTTAGTAACAGCATCAATCACACGAGCAAGATACTCATTGTCAGTGCGACCAGCATCTTCTGCATAAAACTCCACGTCCTCAACATAGCGTTTTGCATACTTCACGGCAGCTACAGCACGCTCTATAATCTCCTCGGGAGTTGAGTTAAATTTATATTTGATATGAGAGGGCGATGTGCCTATACCCGTGTGGATACGCTTGCGCTTGGCATACTTCAATGCCTCTGCAGCAACATCAATGTCTTTCTCCACTGCGCGTGTCAAGGCGCAAATGGTAGGCCAAGTCACAGCTTTGCTTATCTCAATCACACTATTAAAGTCACCTGGGCTCGAAACAGGGAAACCTGCCTCAATAACATCTACGCCAAGCGACTCAAGCTGCTTGGCTACCTGAATCTTCTCAACTGTGTTCAACTGACATCCGGGCACCTGTTCACCGTCCCTAAGAGTTGTGTCAAAAATGTATAGTCTGTCGCTCATATTATTGTGTATTGTTTTTCCGTTGTAAAAAAAAGCCCTTCGCACTCATTTGGTCTGAGTGAGAAAGGCTTCCATACATGCGCATCAGCAACTAAGCACGCACACGACATCCGCCTCTCTCCTTGAGTAGCAGAAGGTTATGAAGTCGTAGGTTTGCCTTTAGCGTACACATGTTAACAAAAGTTTTTTAACTAATGCAAAATTACATATTTCTACAACAAGACGAAAAAAAACAATTCATTTTTTGATGGTTGGCAGATTATTTGCTCACCAGTGCCACATAGCTCCACACTTCATCCCTAATTTGCCATCAGGGATTACAACTGGTGCATTTTGCATCTACCTACGACTCAAGTTCACTTGCTAAGCTGCACAAGACGGCTCACCATCTTGCCAAGCACGTCAAATTCCAAGTTCACAACAC
>CAVCAW010000064.1:0-9690 GCA_963600315.1 Bacteroidaceae bacterium
GTCTATAAGAGTCTATATAGTCTATAAAGGTCTGGTTGACCCTTGCATTGCCACCAGGAGTAGGATAATGACCACTAAAATACCAGTCGCCTGTGTGATTGGGGCATGCTTTATGCAAATTTTCAATAGTCTGATACACAATCTCTACTTCTGCTCTTACTTTTTCAGAGCGAAGCAACTGTGCCATCTTTGAGGAGATTTGCTCTTGAGTGAACGGCTCGTAAATCTCACGCACATAATTCACTATTTCCTCTTTCGGCAAATTTTGCTGTTGTTTACATTTCGCATAAACATCTTTTATGAGCTGTTCGTTGCCGCTTTCCTTAAGCATTTCGATTGTAGCACGGAAAGCGATGAATTCATTCATGTGGCTCATGTCTATGCCATAATAGTCTGGATATCTAACTTGGGGCGAAGACGACACTATTACGATTTTCTTAGGTCTCAAGCGATCAAGTATCAAGATAATGCTCTCTTTCAACGTGGTGCCCCTAACGATTGAATCATCGATAATTACCAAGTTATCTACTCCTGGAACAAGACTGCCGTAGGTAATATCATAAACATGGGCAGCCAATTCGTTTTTTTCTGATCCCTCTGCAATAAATGTTCTCAGTTTAATATCTTTCCACGCCACTTTCTCACTGCGCACGCGTTGACTAAGAATTTTATGGATTTCTTCAGGGGTAGCATTTCCACCCAATGCCGCAACTCTGCGTGCTTTTTCCTTGTCAAGATATTCGTTAAGCCCCTCTATCATGCCATAGAAAGCAGCTTCGGCAGTATTGGGAATAAACGAGAACACAGTATGCTCGATATCGTTGTCAATAGCTTTCAATATTGAGTCCACCAAGAGACGACCAAGATTTTTGCGTTCTTGATATATATCCTTGTCACTGCCACGGCTGAAATATATGCGTTCAAAGGAGCACTGTCGTTGCTCCTTAGGCTCAAGAATTTGTTCTAACCTTATTTCGCCTTTGCGGTTTACAATCAAGGCCTGACCAGGGGCTAATTCCTTGACGTTGCTAGCATCACAAAAGAGCGTAGTCTGTATCACGGGGCGCTCGGAAGCCACCACGACTTGTTCATCGTCACAATACCAAAAAGCGGGACGTATTCCCCAAGGATCACGCATTGTGAACATCTCTCCACTTCCTGTTGTTCCGCATATCACAAATCCGCCATCCCACAAGTAGGAAGATGATCGCAACACGTTGGCAATATCAATATTGTCTTCAATATATTGTGTTATCTCTCGATCGCACAACCCTTGCTGTTTACCTTCTTGGTAAAGCCTATGACTTTCCATGTCAAGCCTATGACCAATCTGTTCAAGCAGAATGAACGTATCTGAATACGCACGGGGATGCTGTCCGTCCTTTACGATATGTTCAAAAATTTCCTGTACATTGGTCATATTGAAATTACCGCAGAGACAGAGGTTGCGTGCTTTCCAGTTGTTGCGACGCATAAACGGATGAACATAAGAAAGGCCACTCTTACCGGTAGTGCTATACCGAAGGTGGCCCATATATATATCGCCGGCAAACGAACAATGTTCTTTTATGTAATCAATGTCCACGTTTGGGGAAGAAAACGACGACTTCAACTCCCCATGTATTTTGGAAAAAATTTCTTTTATGGCAGAAGAGCCTAACGCTCTTTCCCTGAACATATAGTCGTTGCCTGGCATAGCAGTCATCTTAACACAAGCCACTCCAGCCCCTTCTTGTCCTCTATTATGCTGTTTCTCCATAAGCAGATAGAGTTCATCGAGTCCCTTGGTCCATGTCCCATATTTCTTTTGAAAATACTCAAGAGGTTTGAGCAGACGAACCATTGCGACTCCGCATTCGTGTTTCAAGGTTTCCATAAAAATAATCTTATAACGGCTCTATATCTGAAAATTTCTGCAAAAGTACGAAGTTTTTGCAAAATAATACAAAAAGGCGGTTAGCAATTTCAGTTTGTCAAACTATTTTTGACTGATATTGCAATTTTTCTATTTTTATATATTCACGTCTGGTTGTAGGTATATATACAAAAAGCTCTCATTCCGAAAGGAACGAGAGCTTTTTGTGTTATTCAATCAAAATTCGGCTGATTTGGGAGTACGGGGGAAAGGAATGACATCACGGATGTTCTGCATGCCAGTAACAAACAGAATAAGTCGTTCAAAGCCTAAACCAAAACCGCCATGAGGACAAGTGCCAAAACGACGAGTGTCAAGATACCACCACATATCTTTCATTGGGATATTGCGCTCATTGATTTCGTTCATCAACTTATCATAATTCTCTTCCCTAACGGATCCGCCTATAATTTCCCCAATTTGTGGGAAGAGAACATCGGTCCCTTGAACCGTCTGCTCCATCTTCTGACCACCCAACTCAGGGATTTCCTCATCAATCTTCATATAGAAAGCCTTGATCTTCTTAGGATATTTGGTCATTATAACTGGTTTCTTGAAATATTCTTCCACCAAGTATCGCTCGTGTTCAGAGGCGAGGTCGTCCCCCCAATTACAAGGGAATTCAAATTTCTTGCCATTCTTGATAGCCTCTTGTAATATCTCTATGCCTTTGGTATAGGACAGGCGAACGAACTCGGTACCTACAACACTGTTCAGACGATCCAACAGGCTCTTGTCTATCATTTTGTTTAAGAATTCCAAATCGTCCTTACAGTTGTCCAAAGCCCATTGAACGCAGTATTTAATGAAGTCTTCCTCCAAATCCATCAAGTCATCAAGATCAATGAAAGCAACTTCAGGTTCTATCATCCAAAATTCTGCTAAATGACGCGGAGTGTTACTATTCTCTGCTCTAAACGTAGGACCAAACGTATATATCGCCCCCAAAGCGGTAGCGCCGAGTTCTCCCTCGAGTTGCCCAGAAACTGTTAGCGACGTTTGTTTTCCGAAGAAGTCGTCACTGTAGTCAATTTTACCGTCTCCGTTTTTCTTTATGTCATACAGGTTTTTGGTTGTAACCTGAAACATCTGTCCCGCACCTTCACAATCGCTCGCCGTTATCAAAGGTGTATGGAAATAGACATAACCATGATTATGGAAATAGGTGTGTATAGCCATCGCCATATTGTGACGGATGCGCATTACAGCACCAAAAGTATTCGTACGTAATCGCATGTGTGCATGCTGACGCATATACTCAAACGTCTGTCCTTTTTTCTGCATCGGATAATCAGCATCACAAGTGCCGAAAACTTCTATTGCCGTTGCTTGTATTTCTGTAGCTTGACCTGCACCAATACTTTTGACGAGGGTTCCACTACAAGACAGACAAGCGCCAGTCGTTACGTTTTTGAGCGTTTCTTCATCAAACTTTTCAACATCAGCAACGATTTGGATATTCTTTATTGTAGAGCCGTCGTTCAACGCTATAAAGTTAACAGACTTGCTGCCGCGCTTCGTGCGCACCCAACCCATCACTGTTACGGTTGAACCATAGTCCGTTGATTGCAATGCATCTATTATCTTTGTTCGTTTCATCTCACATTAAACTTTATCTATTATCTATTTCTTACTGAGCCTCTGACTATCTCGTTATTCGCTGCATCAATGAAAACTATTCGTAAGCTCCCATTCGGAGTATGTTAACTTCTGCTTCCTCTAGGAATCGCCAATGTCCGCGACGCAGGTTTTTCTTAGTAAGTCCCGCAAAATAAACTCGATCCAGCTTTACAACCTTATATCCCAAATTTTCGAAAATACGGCGTACAACACGGTTTTTGCCGCTATGGATTTCTATGCCTATTTGTTTACGGTCCATCTCGCTAACATACTCAATGCGATCGGCATGAACTTCACCATCTTCAAGCATTACTCCCTCAAGAATCTTCTGCATGCTAGCGAAACTGACAGGTTTATTGCAAAAGACATGATATATCTTTTTCTTAGCGAATTTTGGATGCATCATCTTGGCTGCCATCTCGCCATCGTTTGTCAAAAGAAGAACTCCTGTGGTGTTTCGGTCAAGTCTACCAACGGGATAAATGCGCTCTGGGCATGCATCTTTAACAAGATCCATGACTGTTTTACGTCCCTCTGGATCGTCAGCCGTAGTCACATAGCCCTTAGGTTTATTCAAGAGTACATACACCTTATCTTCAAGGCTTACAAGCTTGCCGTTGAAACATACGCTGTCAGTGCGCAGAACCTTGTGTCCCATCTCGGTGACTACATCTCCATTCACTGTAACCTGCCCATTGGTTATGTGCAAGTCCGCCTCACGTCGTGAACATATTCCCGCATTAGCCAAAAAGCGATTAAGCCTTATCGGAGCATTAGGATCAACATGTTCTTCTTTATAGCGCAACACCTTCTGCACATTATATTTAACACCATACTCTCCACCACGTTGTTGTATATTGCGATTTGGCCTCTCAGAATAATCGACATATTCGGAATTGCGCCAAGAGTTCTGCCTTTTGTATCCAGAACGTTGGAAACGGCCTTGAGCTCTATACCCAGCATTACCACGTCCGTAGGAGCGCTGTTCTCTACTTGAATACCCTCTTCCACGTTGCACACCTCCATCGGGGCGAGTCCTATAGTGGTTCCCATATGACATTCCTTCACCGTCAGAAGTGCCAACAGCATCGCTGTAGTTATATTGTTGACGAGAAGAATACTCATTGTTTCCGTATGATTTACGATAACCATCGTGGTACTCATAGTTGCGCGTATGACGTGCTACCCTTTCCCCATATGGTATCCTCTGTCTGTGAGTTCTGCCAGAGATGGCATTCGATGTGTTCTCTAATTCACCTTGCCTGGTTTTCTCGTTTTCGTTTTCCATTTGTTTAATCTTTCGCCTCCCGGCGATTAAAAAAATTTATATAATTAAATTCCAGTGTAATTATGAGGTGTTATTTGCATCAATTCCGCTTTAACATCATCACTGACTTCTAGCTGGCTGATAAAATAATGTATACTTCCTTCGGTTATTGCTTCATTTGTGCGCGTAAGAGACTTTAAAGCTTCATAAGGATGAGGATAGGACTCACGTCTTAAAATAGTCTGAATTGCCTCAGCCACTACGGCCCATTGACAATCTAGGTCTGCCTTGATACCTTCCTCATGCAATAGCAATTTTCCTAATCCTTTGAGGGTACTAGCAATTGAAATCATCATGTGACCGAGTGGCACACCGATATTACGAAGAACAGTAGAGTCTGTCAAGTCTCTCTGCAATCTACTTATTGGCAGCTTTGCACTAAGATGCTGAAGTATGGCATTGGCAATACCAAGATTACCCTCAGAGTTTTCGAAATCGATAGGATTGACCTTATGTGGCATCGCACTTGAACCGACTTCACCCTCTTTGATTTTTTGTTTAAAATAATTCATTGATATATATTGCCAGAAATCGCGGTCAAGATCAATGATTATTGTATTGATGCGCTTGAGAGTATCAAAGATTTCTCCCAAGCCATCGTAATTGCTTATCTGTGTGGTATATTGTTCTCTTTCAAGCCCCAAATGATTTGCTACAAAATCGTTAGCTATCGTCTGCCAGTCATAAGAAGGATATGCCACGTGATGAGCATTAAGATTTCCAGTTGCGCCACCGAACTTAGCAGGATAGTGGAGCTCTTTGAGCCTATTGAACTGACGTTCAAGCCTATAACTAAACACCTTAACTTCTTTCCCTAATCGTGTAGGACTTGCTGGTTGACCATGAGTCTTGGCTAGCATGGGTATATCTTTCCACTCGTTGGCATACGAATTCAGCTGATCTATCAACTGTTGAAGAGCTGGAAAATACACTTCCGACAAACTATCCTTTAACATCAGAGGAAAAGACGTGTTATTGATATCTTGAGATGTGAGTCCAAAATGAACAAATTCCTTGTACGCTTCCAGATTGCCTATTTCGTCAAACTTTCTCTTGATGAAATATTCCACCGCCTTAACATCGTGATTCGTAATTTTTTCTATATCTTTCACTGCCTGTGCATCGGCTTGGGAAAAATCGTTGTAAATACTGCGCAACGACGAAAATAATCCGTGGTCAAAAGTTGTCAACTGAGGCAAGGGCAACTCACAAAGCATTATAAAGTATTCTATTTCAACCCTCACACGATACTTAATCAAAGCATATTCTGA
The DNA here is from genome assembly GCA_963600315.1 of Bacteroidaceae bacterium. Lineage (GTDB taxonomy): Bacteria > Bacteroidota > Bacteroidia > Bacteroidales > Bacteroidaceae > UBA6382. The sequence continues at coordinate 6,134 of CAVCAW010000064.1, forward strand.
GAAATATCCTGACAAGCATTCTGTCTTGCCATGATAGCGACCGTCAATCGGGGTCACTGCTGTCAACGCATTGAATTCCATTGATTTTGTCTTTTTTGAAAAAACTAATGCAAAGTTACAGACTTTTGAACAAACTTCTGCCAAATAAGTCCTTTTTATTCTGCATTCATACCAACACCGCATCACATCATTCACTACATTCTGCCTAAACACAAAAGCAATCATACAGACAGTCTATGTATAAAAAAGTCAGTTCTAGTGGTAAGTTTTGTGAGACTTGCACAAAAACGAGCTGCAACTCTGAAAATTTACAAGTATTCCAGAATTGCAGCCTATCATGTTAATTATAATAGCTGGTGATTGATTATGATATCCTAAATATGGCACGTCAGAATCACCACAAAGTTCCAAGCTTCACTCCCACTCAATTGTTGAAGGCGGTTTTGAAGAAATGTCGTAGCAAACACGATTGACCCCCTTGACATGATTAATTATATCATTGCTGACTTTTGACATAAAATCATACGGCAAATGCGCCCAATCTGCGGTCATGGCATCGGTAGATGTCACAGCTCGTAGAGCTACAGGGTGCTCATAAGTGCGTTCGTCACCCATAACACCAACAGAACGCACAGTGGACAGCAACACTGTTCCTGCCTGCCATATCTGATCATATAAGCTTACCTCTATCTCACCATTTTCGTCCATATCAGCTGGCACACCAGCCGCAAGCACCTTGCGAGCATCCTCGCCTTTCAGCCTCACCTTATAGTCGCGCAGTCCACGAATGTAAATATCGTCAGCGTCTTGCAAAATACGCACTTTCTCACGTGTAATGTCACCCAAAATGCGTACAGCCAAGCCTGGTCCAGGGAACGGGTGACGCGTTATCAAATGTTCAGGCATCCCTAACTGGCGACCTACGCGACGGACTTCATCCTTAAACAACCATTTCAGAGGCTCACAAAGCGAGAGATGCATCTCCTTGGGCAAGCCGCCCACATTGTGATGGCTTTTTATGACTTTGCCTGTAATGTTAAGACTTTCAATCCTATCAGGGTATATTGTGCCTTGAGCAAGCCAACGAGCATCGGTAATTTTCTTGGCCTCGGCATTGAACACCTCAACGAAATCACGACCAATTATCTTGCGTTTCTGCTCTGGGTCGGAAACACCCTTCAAGTCGGATAAGAATTTTTCACTAGCATCTACACCAGTAACATCAAGACCAAGACACTCGTAGTCATGCATCACGTCCACAAATTCATTTTTACGGAGCATACCATGATCTACAAATATACACTTCAATCTGTTACCTATGGCTTTGTTGAGCAACACAGCGCACACAGATGAGTCTACACCACCAGAAAGTCCCAATATAACCCTGTCATCGCCAACCTGAGCTCTAATTTCCTGAATAGTAGTTTCAACAAACGAAGCAGGACTCCAATCTTGGTTACTACCACAAATGTCCACTACAAAGTTCTTGAGCAAGAGACTGCCTTGAACAGAGTGAAATACTTCAGGATGGAACTGAACACCCCATAGTTTTTCGTTATCTGCTTGATAGGCAGCATATTTCACCTTATCGGTCGAAGCAATACAATGCCAACCTTCAGGTATGGCAGTAATTGTGTCACCATGGCTCATCCACACTTGCGAGTTATCTACAAAGCCCGCAAACAAAGGATTAGCCTTGTCAAACTCTTGCAAGTTAGCTCTGCCATATTCACGACTACCAGCTGGTTCCACTTTACCACCATTGGTATGGCTCATATATTGAGCGCCATAACAAATACCCAATATAGGCAAACGACCGCATATTTCGCTAAGGTCAACTTTGAAGGCCTCAGGGTCATATACACTATAGGGCGAACCGCTCAGTATCACTCCAATGACCGACTCATCACCATAGGGAAATTTGTTATATGGCAAGATTTCACAGAATGTATTAAGTTCGCGAACTCTACGCCCTATCAATTGAGTTGTCTGGCTTCCGAAATCCAGGATAATTATTTTCTGTTGCATATATTAGCAATATGTGTAATCAAATGGGATTATAACTTTCGCTGTCATCTGCTTTTGTTGACAGCGTTTCCATATTTCTTACAGAAGCAGAACCATTTAGTACCACTATCCTAAGTTCCTCTACTGTTGTACGTACAAATTTATAGGTCTGCTTGCCTGCACCATTAGCTCTACCAGTCAAGACAGAATCAAACGACCCATGACCACAGCTGATTTGGATATCAAACTCGCACTTTGTCCCCTCGCCCCAATCCACTGTAATGTTGCGAGCTTCGCGACCCATAAATATCGTTAATTTATCTCCTTTTCCAAGACACTTTGCCGATTTGCCTACCACAATGGCTAAATCAGATTCATTAGGAGTTTCGGCTTGAATATTCCAATTCGGCATCACCAACATGCCGAAGAAAGCCATTACGCACACACAAGCGTTTCCTCTCATCCGACTCGTTCGAACAAATCTTAAGTGCGTTCTTTTCATCTATTCATTATATTTAGGGAAGCACTGCCATTACTTATACGTGCAAAATTAGGGATAATAATTGATTTATTTTACGGTCAAGCAAAAAACTTTTATGAACACACCAAAATCTACGACTTAATTCCTAGCATGACACCACTGCATATTCAAATATCAAACGCTAATGCGCCATCAGTAAAAAACTCTCTTGTAGTCCAACATTGCATAGAATCTTTGCAGACTACAAGAGAGCTATTTATGCCTCAGCCCCATCGGAGCTCGTTAGACATTAGGCCACAGTACCATCTTTCAGATAGTTGTCTATCTTTTGGGCAGCAATCTGACCAGAGTGTATGGCTTTCACCACGAGGCTAGGACCATTTGCCGCATCTCCCACCACAAAAACATTTTCAGGGAATTCCGGCTGCTGGGGTCTAAGGAATCCCATTGCAAGCAACACAAGTTCTGCTTTAATAGTATGCTTGTTGCCTGTCGCTTTCATTTGTGGACGACCGCCACCTTCAGGTTTCTCCCATTCTATTTCCTCAACTTCAGCAAAAGTTACTTTTCCATTCTCCCCCGCAAACTTATTGGTATTCAACAACCATTTACGTTCACACCCTTCTTCATGAGCAAAAGTCGTTTTAAGCACTACAGGCCACATAGGCCAAGGTGTTTGGGGATTCTGACCTACAGGTGGTTTGGGCATAATCTCAATTTGAGTGACCGACCGGCAGCCTTGTCGGTGAGCCGTAGCAATGCAGTCCGCACCAGTGTCTCCGCCGCCTATCACAAGAACATTTTTACCTTTAGCTGAAATTTTCTTTCCTGATGGAATTTCTTCTCCAGCCAAGATCCTGTTTTGTTGCGAAAGATAATCTAGTGCCACATAGATACCATCAAGTTCACGTCCTTCCACATTCAAGTCACGTGCTTGGGGCGTACCTGTACAAATCGCATAGGCATGGAAACCGGCAGGGAGTTTTTGGGGATCAATTGTGGTATTTGTACAGAATTTTATACCCTCTTCCTCCATTAGCTTCACACGACGGTCAATTATCGCCTTGTT
>CAVCAW010000064.1:9740-15106 GCA_963600315.1 Bacteroidaceae bacterium
ACCAACTCGTCCTTTTCAAAAACCGTGACATTATAGCCCATCCGGTTCAGACGGTTTGCCGTGGCAAGCCCCGCAGGCCCACTTCCTATAACAGCCACATTGTAATCGTTGCGTTTGATTTTCAACGGAACAACATAGCCCTCCATGAAGGCATGCTCCATAATGGCAACTTCATTCTCGCGGTTGGTTGTAGGTTGCTGTATAACACGATTCAACACACAACTTTTTTCACACAGAGCAGGGCAAACCCTGCCTGTAAATTCAGGAAATTCGTTGGTTGTGATAAGAATTTCATATGCCTCTTTCCATTCGCCTTTATATAGTAAGTCGTTCCACTCAGGAATCTTACTACCCTGCGGGCATGCCCAGTGACAGAACGGAACACCACAATCCATACATCTTGATGCTTGTTCTTGTCGATCGTGGGAGTTGAGCGTCTGCTCCACTTCGCCAAAGTCGTGTATTCTATCGTGTATAGGTCTGTAGCCAGCTTCTTTTCTTGCCACAGTCATGAATGCTTTAGGATTTCCCATAATTCGTGTTGCCGTGTTTTTAGTTGTTCATCCAGATATTGTTGATTCTTTCGCGCAAAACTCTGTCTTTCTCGTCTTGCATTACCTTCTTGTACTCGATAGGTATTACTTGTATGAACTGGTCTGCGTAATGTTGCCAATCGTCAAGCATTCTGCGAGCTAGTTGCGAGTCGGTATAAGTCCAATGACGATGAATCAGCTCACGAAGTTCATTTCTACTCGCACTCTCGTCGAGCAAACTGAGTTCCACCATCTCCATGTTGCAGAAATAGTCGAAGTTTTGGTTTTTGTTCCACACATAAGCGATACCACCACTCATGCCGGCAGCAAAGTTACTACCAGTCTCCCCCAAAACTACCACACGACCTCCTGTCATATATTCGCAACAATGATCGCCAGCACCCTCAACAACTGCTATCGCACCAGAATTGCGCACTGCAAATCTCTCACCTACACGTCCGTTAATGTAGACCTCTCCACTAGTCGCACCATAGATGCCAGTGTTGCCAACAATCATATTGTCTTCTGCCTTGAATGAACATCTCCGGCTCGGTTTTATTGAAATTCGTCCACCAGACAAGCCTTTTCCTACATAGTCATTGGCTTCACCCTCTAGACAGAAGTTGATTCCTTGTATGAGGAATGCACCAAAACTTTGTCCAGCCGCCCCCTTGAACTTGATATTAACTGTGGAATCTGTCAGGTAGCCTGTGCCATATTTCTTCTCTATATAGCCCGACAACTTCGTTCCGACAGCTCTGTCAGTATTCTTGATAGCATACTCCGTATTGCTCTCGCTCTTTCTGTCGATGGAGTCCGAAAGTTCCTTAATGATATCATCATCAAGCACCTTAGCAGTCTTATTGTAGGGACGATAGTCAAAATGCCGCGACTCTGAAGTTGGATCCATCGCAAGAAGTCTACTGAAATCAAGCGTCTGGGCTTTCTTGCTGAGATTTTCTTTTGTGACAATCAAATCGGTTCTTCCGATAATATCATCAAACTTTTCGAATCCCATTTCAGCCAAGTATTCTCTCACTTGACGAGCCAAGAAACGGAAGTAGTTGACAATATGTTCTGGTTTTCCTACAAAGTGTTTGCGCAAATTAGGATCTTGCGTAGCCACTCCCATAGGACAAGTATTTGTATTGCACTTGCGCATCATCACGCAACCCATTACTATCAATGGCAGTGTTCCAAATGCAAACTCGTCGGCTCCTAGTAGCGCCATGAGAATTACATCACGTCCTGTCTTGAGCTGACCATCTGTTTGCAGCCTGACCTGTTGGCGCAGACCGTTGGCGATAAGCGTCTGCTGTGTTTCCGACAATCCAATTTCTGGCGAAATACCTGCATAGCGCATTGAACTTGCGGGACTTGCACCCGTTCCACCTTCAGCTCCACTAATAACAATGAGGTCAGCGTTGGCTTTCGCCACACCAGCAGCTACAGTACCCACTCCACTCTCTGCGACCAGTTTAACACTGATAGCAGCTGTAGGATTGACACATTTCAAGTCAAAAATAAGCTGCGACAAATCTTCAATAGAGTAAATATCGTGATGAGGCGGAGGAGAAATCAGCGATATGCCGGGTATAGAGTGACGAGTCTTGGCAATCACCTCATTGACCTTGAAACCAGGCAACTGGCCACCCTCTCCTGGTTTTGCACCCTGGGCAACCTTTATCTGAATTTCCTCTGCATTAACAAGATAATTGGTAGTTACACCAAACCTTCCACTAGCAATCTGCTTCGTTTTACTCGAGAGTGACACCCCATCAACTGTTGAAGTGAATCTCTCACTATCCTCGCCACCCTCACCGGTGTTCGAGCGGCTCCCGAGCTTATTCATTGCCAAGGCTATAGTCTCATGCGCCTCCTTGCTGAGTGCGCCAAACGACATGGCGCCAGTAACAAAGTGCTTCACGATGCTATCTTCGCTCTCCACTTTGTCCAAATCGACAGGAGTCGCTCCCCTCTTGAAATCAAAGAGGTCTCTTATGAATATTGGTTTTTCGGCATTGTCTACAAGATTTGTAAATTCATTGAAAAGCCTATAGTCACCCAGTCTTGTGGCCAATTGTAGTTTACTTATGACATCAGGAGTCCAAGCGTGTGGAATGCCGTCTTTACGATAGGAGAATTGACCATTATTTTTTAAAGGCGGCATTTTGTCAACAGCACTCGTCGTGTCAAAAGCGGCACTGTGCATAGCTATAGAATCGCTGGCAATCTGCTCTAAATCAATTCCACCTATTGTCGAAGAGTCCGTACCGAAATACTTGCGCAGCAACTCTTTACTCAATCCTATACTTTCAAACAGTTTAGCTCCCCTATAAGAGCGAATGGTGCTTATGCCCATCTTGCTCATGATTTTCAGGAACCCTTTGCAGACAGCCTTTATATAATTCTTTTCGGCCATTTCGTAGTTTTCTTGAATCTTGTGTTTCTTTACAAGATCATCAATTACGGCAAACACCATATAGGGATTAATAGCGCTGGCACCATAACCTAGCAACAATGCGGCATGCATAGTTTCCTTGATTTCTCCACTCTCCACTATAAGGGCGGTTTGCACCCTTCGACCGAGAGCTATAAGATAGTGGTGCACAGCACTAACTGCAAGCAACGACGGAATAACAGCGTGGGTCTCGTCAATAAATCTGTCGCTCAGTATAATGTAATTTATCCCCTGCTCAACACTCTCAGCTGCTTTTTCACACAGGTTTTGCAGAGCATCCTGCAATCCCTGCTTACCCTTGGAAATTTCGAATACCATCGGAAGTTTCTGCGTACGGAAACCTTTGTATTCGATATTACACAACAAGTCAAGCTGAGTGTTATTGATAATAGGGTGAGGCAAGCGAACCATCTTGCAATTAGCACCATCTGGCTTGAGAATGCTATTACCCACTCCACCCACATATTCTGTAAGCGACATCACAAGTTCCTCTCGAATAGGATCTATTGCCGGATTTGTGACCTGTGCGAACTGCTGTCTAAAATAGTTAAAGAACGTCTGAGGACGGTCACTTACAACTGCAAGAGGAGTATCGTTACCCATAGCGGCTGTCGGCTCCGTACCATTAACACACATAGGCACGATTGTCCTTTCAACATCTTCCATGCCAAATCCGAAAGCCCTCATCTTTTGCTGTAAGTTATCAACCGAATCGCTTACCCGACGACCGCTGTGCAATTTCTCAAGCTGAATACAATTGGTACTTAACCATTGCCCATAGGGGTGTTCCTGAGCCAATTGTTTTTTTATCTCCCCATCATAGTATATCTTACCTTCTTCGGTGTCGATTATCAACAGCTTTCCTGGCTGGAGACGTCCTTTCTCTACAATTTTCGTTGGGTCAAAATCCATCACACCCACTTCACTAGCCACAACAATCATGCCGTCTGACGTTATGGTATAACGTGCGGGACGCAATCCGTTGCGATCAAGCATACCGCCAGCATAGCGTCCATCACTAAATATCAACGCAGCGGGACCATCCCACGGCTCCATCAATATTGAGTGATATTCGTAGAAGTTCTTCAGTTCTTCGCTAATCGGATTCTTATCATTAAAGCTCTCTGGAATCAATATTGACATAGCCTTTGGCAGACTAAGACCACTCATCACCAAGAATTCCAACACATTGTCAAGCGATGCAGAATCGCTCATGTCGGGCTGTATTATAGGGGTCAACTTGCGCACATCACCCAACTCCGGAGTCGAAAGGAGAGACTCACGTGCTTTCATCCATCCGCGATTACCACGAATTGTGTTTATCTCACCATTGTGAGCCAACATTCTAAACGGCTGTGCCAATGACCAACGAGGAAATGTGTTGGTAGAAAATCTAGAGTGCACCAAAGCCAAGCCACTAGTAAAGTTAGGATTTTGCAAATCAAGAAAATACTCCCTTAGCTGTTTACTTGTCAGCATGCCCTTATATATAATATGTGTGCTACTCAGACTCACCACATAAAAATCGGCATCATGTATCCTCAACTCTATGGACTTGCGCAACAAATAGAGTTTTCGCTCAAGATCCATACCCTCAATATCCGACGAGGGGACTACGAAGATTTGTAATATCAGCGGTTCACTTTCCTTAGCCGTCTGCCCTATACAGTCCGTATTGATAGGAACCGGCCTTACATGAAGAAGTTTAAAGCCATTGTTACTGATTTCATCCGTAAGGAGTCCTATCACAGTATTTCGCCTTTCTTCATCCTTAGGCAGAAAAACCAACCCAGTACCATATTTACCTTTCTCTGGAACTGCCACACCTTGCAAAAGAGTAAATTCATGAGGAATCTGCACCATAATGCCAGCTCCGTCTCCACTCTTTCCATCGGCACCTTCCGCTCCACGATGTTGCATATTCTCGAGCACGGTCAGAGCCGACTCTATGAGGTGGTGACTCTTTTTGCCCGTAATGTTCACAACCATTCCTATACCACACGCATCGTGCTCATACTGGGAGTCATACAAACTGTTTTCTTTCAAATTCATATTTGTCTATTTTGCGCTTTGCCGCTTATTCACACAGTGCGAACACTGAAAATTGAAGGGTCTCATCACCCCCACGGAAAGCGGATTCGTTTCTTTATGCAAAATTACAGAAAACAAGACAAATTTAAACCAAAAACCCTTGATTAATTCAAAATATCTACAAAACCATGCAAAAAACAGAAAAAACGTAATCTTTTTCCGTTTTTCGCAATCTACTATTTGCAAATATCACAATTTCACATTTCAAAACAAAGCAAACAAGGACCGATGCCAGAACAAGTCATTCAGATATCAACCCCACCGAACAATGGATAGTATTC
>CAVCAW010000064.1:15116-25050 GCA_963600315.1 Bacteroidaceae bacterium
CAAGCAGAATTGCGTTTCCACCGAAACGCATATATTTGCACGGCATTATTTAACAAAAGATGCTACCGTGATAATTCCTGACACTTGTGAAGCGATCGTTATCTTTTTATACGGAAGAGGCTGTCTTCACGTCCTACAATATGCTGCTTATGGGAAAAGCGATTTTTCTTGCTATATTCCGTGCTCTCGCCAGCCACGTTTGGAACATCATTACGCAAAACCGCACGATATCCGTTCCACCTATACATCACATCACTGACATAATTGAAGGTTTCTTTTCCAGCCATGTACCCACACTTAACAACACCATCTTTATAAAAGCGAGGTTCACTCAGATGCAGCACAAAATATCCCGTGTCGTCCCACGAGTGGGGATTGCGTCCATGCTTGCGGGCGAGTGCCATTGCATCACTAATATGACCATAGCCACCATTATAGGCTGCCAAGACAAATTTCTTACGTTCTGTAGGATCCGCAATTACCCCAAGCTTTCGTTCCAACTGTTTCAGATATTTAGCTGCAGCCATCACATTCTTTTCCGGATCAAAGATTTCGTCAGCTCCAAGCCCCATTGACGAAGCAGTCGACGGCATCAGTTGCATAAGTCCCTTGGCACCAGCCCAAGAAACGGCTTCTGCATCAAATCCCGATTCTTGGTAACATTGTGATGCTATCAGCTTCCAATCCCAACCACACTCTCTGCCAGCCTTGACAAACAAAGCGTCGTAATTAGAGACCACACCTTTAGATTGCGACGAGAAAACGGGATGTGACTTTCGCCGTATGTACCGATGACTGCTGACGGCAAGAGCGTCTGACTGCACCTTGCGTACTACCGCAGCCGAATACCATTCATTCAAGGCAGTCCGCAACTCTACACTTGAAGGTCTTACCGCCCATAACCCAATTGAGTCACCCACGTTGCAACTTTCCAATCCACTTTTGGCAATGACAGACGGAGGCAGTTTGCAAGCAACTATATCCGCCTTCAGTTCTTTAATCATGGTCATCATGCCACTTGTATCATTGGCGATTTCCATTCGCAATCTCAACCCGAGACTATTGGCAAACGATTCTGCCAACATATATTGCAATCCCGCACCACGTCCGCGCAATTCATAATAAGTATCAGGCCCATTCAGAGTTACGCATATAAGTTCGCCACCCTCTTCAATTTGAGGCAAGTCAATTTCATCGCTTTGACCACTCTCTATCACAGGAATGGCGCCCTGCTTCTTGCATCCAGTCAAAAAAAACACAACGCAGCAAGCCAAGATCACTATTTTCACGTAACTCTTCATATATGTATTTCGCTCTGCAAAATTACGTGTTTCTGCCGTCATACAAGCAGTTAGCTGTGCACGACTTTTTACTATTATTGCCTTACTTAGTATTTCGTTGCACAAAGTAAAACAAAATAAACATTGACACACACTGCGTTTTAACAAAAAGTTTTTATAACTTTGCAATCGTTATGAAATATACAGGACTATATCATCATCATTCAACCAGATGAACACCCCATCCGGTAGAAGACGTTATGACTATCAGCATTGAAACAATGCACATACGAAGAGGTTTGCCGGAAATACGGCAAACCTCTTTGCTTATTATAATAAACAAAAATCGAAAAAAATATCATTATGCTAAGAATTGCAGTACAGTCAAAAGGGCGTTTGTATGAAGACACCATGGCCCTATTGGCAGAAGCCGACATCAAGGTAAGAAAATCAGAGCGTTCACTCTTGGTTCGCGCCAATGACTTCCCAATAGAAATCCTCTATCTGCGTGATGACGACATTCCACAGACGGTAGCATCGGGCGTAGCCGACTTGGGCATCGTGGGCGAAAACGAGTTTTTGGAGCGTGGCGAAAAAGCAGAAATTGTAAAGCGCCTCGGCTTCAGCAAGTGCAGACTTTCGCTTGCCATTCCCAAACGCGAAGACTACACAGGACCTCAGTGGTTCAACGGAAAAACCATTGCAACCTCCTACCCTAACATCCTAAAGAAATTCTTGAGCGACAACAACATCACGGCTGACATCCACGTAATTACTGGTTCTGTAGAGATTGCTCCTGGAATAAGTCTTGCCGATGCCATTTTCGACATTGTGAGCAGCGGCTCCACACTGATTACCAACAATCTGAAAGAAGTCGAGGTCGTAGTGAAAAGTGAGGCTTTGCTCATCGCCACCCCAGGTCTAGACGAAGACAAAAAAGCCACGCTCGATGACTTGCTATTCAGACTTCGTGCTGTAATGGAGGCCAACCAAAGAAAATATGTAATGATGAACGTGCCAGCAAACTGCGTCAACGACATATTAAGCGTACTACCCGGAATAAAGAGTCCAACAGTAATGCCACTAGCCGACAAAGATTGGTGTTCGATACATACGGTACTCGAGAAAAAGAGCTTTTGGAACATCATCGGGCAACTTAAGGAAAAAGGGGCTCAGGGCATCCTTGTATTGCCGATAGAAAAAATGGTACTGTGACACACTGTTCATAGCAATAAAGATTTTCTAAAACAGATTAATATGAACATCGTTGAATTTCCACAAAAAAGTTCTTGGGAGTCTCTACTGAAGCGTCCCACATTAGACACAACAAAGCTGTTTGACATTGTGAGAAACGTCATCAACGACGTACGCAAGAGAGGAGACCAAGCTCTCATTGAATTGGAGCTCAAGTTCGACAAGGTGCAACTATCCACACTCGTGGTCACAGACGAGGAATTCAAACAGGCAGAACAGCAAACCGCCTCTCAACTAAAAGAAGCCATCAACCTAGCTAGCCGCAACATTGCAGCGTTCCACGAAGCACAGCGGTTTACCCCCATAAAGGTACAGACTTCACCAGGCGTAATATGCGAACAGCGCGCTGTGCCTATCGAGAATGTCGGGCTATATGTACCTGGAGGCACAGCACCTTTGTTCTCCACAGTACTCATGCTTGCGCTTCCTGCCAAAATAGCAGGATGCAAGAACATAGTGCTCTGCACCCCACCTAACAAAGACGGAGCTATCAATCCCACCATCCTCTATGCTGCAAAAGTAGCAGGTGTAAGCAAGGTGTTTAAAGTGGGAGGTTCGCAGGCTATAGCTGCGATGGCCTATGGTACAGAGTCCGTACCCAAAACAGACAAGATTTTCGGACCCGGCAACCAGTACGTCACCGCAGCCAAACAACTTGTGTCGTTGTCGGACGTGGCCATTGACATGCCCGCAGGTCCAAGCGAAGTCGAAGTACTTGCCGACGAAACGTGCGTACCCCGTTTTGTGGCAGCCGACCTGCTCAGCCAGGCAGAACACGGCGTTGACAGCCAAGTGGTTCTGGTGTGCACCTCAAAACAAACCATAGAGGAAATAAAAGACGAAGTTGAAAAACAGCTCAATACATTGCCGCGTAAGGAACTGGCGGCAAAGGCTCTAGAGCATTCTCTGTTCATCTTAGCGGAGAACATGACTCAAGCTATTGAGATAACCAACTTCTATGCCCCAGAGCATCTAGTCATAGCTACTAAAGACTACCGCGATGTAGCAGACCAGATAACGCATGCCGGCTCTGTCTTTTTAGGCAACTACAGCTGCGAGTCGGCAGGAGACTATGCCTCGGGGACCAATCACACCCTCCCCACAAAAGGATATGCCCGTGCATATAGCGGCCTGAACCTCGACAGTTTCATACGCAAGATGACCTTACAAGAACTGACAGCCGAGGGCATCAGCTCTATTGGCGAAGCCGTATCCGTGATGGCTGAGGGCGAGCAACTTCATGCTCACCAACGAGCCATGACCATAAGAATGGAATCTATCAAAAAACCCTAACACCCACACACAACATGTTTGACCTGAAATCAGTAGTACGCCCCAATATTCTGGCACTGCAACCGTATAGCTCGGCTCGCGACGAATACAAAGGGAAAGAAGCGCACACATTCCTTGACGCCAACGAGAGTCCTTACAATAATCCTTACAACCGATACCCCGATCCTCTGCAATGCGAAATCAAGCGTGAGTTGAGCGAAATCAAAGGCGTGGTCCCGTCACAAATCTTCGTTGGCAACGGATCTGATGAAGCCATAGACCTTGTGTTCCGCATATTCTGTATTCCCAATAGAGACAACATAGTGACAATAACACCCTCCTATGGGATGTATGAGGTTTGCGCCAACATAAACGATGTTGAATGCCGCATGGTTGAACTCAATGGCAATTTCGACATAGAAGCCGCCAAAATCTTACAAGTGTGCAACGAAAAGACCAAGGCAGTATTCCTATGTTCCCCCAACAACCCAACAGGGAATACCCTTTGCGAAACAGAAGTGTGCAAACTTCTCGAGTCGTTCAACGGCATAGTAGTAATTGATGAAGCCTATGGCGAATTTTCATCTCAGCCCCTTTGGCGTACCAGACTGAACGACTATCCCAACCTCATTGTGCTCAACACTCTTTCCAAGGCTTGGGCTTCAGCGGGAATCAGGTTGGGCATGGCATTTGCCCAGCCTGCAATCATAGACTTATTTAACAAAGTAAAATATCCCTATAACGTCAATGTCCTTACGCAAAAACAAGCCTTAGATACCATAAAGAATCGCCGCCACGATGTTGAGGATTGGGTACGGCTCATACTTAGCGAGCGCACGTCGCTCATGTATGCAGTCAGTGAGCTTGACATTTGCAAACGAGTCTATCCCACCGAAGCAAACTTCTTTTTGGCGCGCTTCACAGAAGCCGATAAAATCTACAGCTACCTAGTAAACAAAGGTATCATCGTACGCAACCGCTCACGCATCACACTCTGCGACAATTGCTTGCGCATAACAATAGGATCTCCACAAGAAAACACCACTCTATTGGCAGCCTTGCGACAATACAAATAGCTACACAAAACCTATGGACAACAAGAAACTGGCATTATTCATAGACCGCGATGGCACGATAATACGCGAACCTGCAGACGAACAGATAGACTCCTTTGAGAAACTTGTTTTCGTACCTGGCGCCATCAGTGCTCTCCGTCACATCGCACGAAAAACAGATTTCGAATTGATACTTGTATCAAATCAAGACGGACTCGGTACCACATCGTTTCCCGAAGACACATTTTGGCCCGTGCACAATTTCATTTTGCAGACTCTAGAGGGCGAAGGGATAATATTCAAGGCACAGCACATCGACAGATCTTTTCCTGCAGACAATCTGCCAACACGCAAACCAGGTATCGCCATGCTTACAAAATACATGAATGGTGACTACGATCTGGAGAAATGCTATGTCATTGGCGACCGAGAAACAGATCGGCAACTTGCAGAAAATCTTGGCACACAGGCTCTCATATTAGGACCAGAAATGAACTGGGACAAGATTCAGCAAATAATAATTGGAGGACTGAGAACAGCCCATATGCACAGAGTCACCAAGGAAACAGACATTGAAATCTCTCTTAACCTTGACGGCATAGGCAAATCTGAAATAAGCACAGGGTTAGGCTTCTTTGACCACATGCTTGAGCAGATAGCACGTCATGGAATGGTAGATATGAAAATCAATGTCAAGGGAGATCTTCACGTCGACGAGCATCACACCATCGAAGACACCGCACTCGTACTAGGGCAGTGTCTTGACCAGACTCTTGCTGACAAAAGAGGGCTACAGCGCTACGGATTTTCACTTCCAATGGATGACTGCGAATGTCAAGTTTCGCTCGACCTCGGAGGACGCCCTTGGCTAATATGGAACGCTGAATTTTCTAGAGAGAAAATTGGCGATGTACCGACTGAGATGTTTTTCCACTTCTTCAAATCACTTTCAGATACCGCACGGATGAATCTGAACATTGCTGCTACGGGGCAAAACGAGCACCATAAAATAGAGGGAATTTTCAAATCTTTTGCCCGTGCATTGCGTATGGCACTAAATCGCGACACTGAGCATTTCAAACTGCCCTCATCAAAAGGTGTACTATAGTTAGTATGAAGGTACTTTTGGTCGGAGAATACAGCAATGTGCACTGGACCCTTGCCCAAGGGCTGAGGCGATTGGGGCACACCGCCACCGTTGTTTCTGATGGTGACGGCTGGAAGAACTACAACCGCGACATATCGCTGACAAGATGCAGTACCACACGCCTAGGCGGATTAGCATACTACATCGAATCACTTACGACATTCCGACAGCTAAAGGGATTCGACGTTGTACAGATTATCAACCCCATGTTCATGTTACTGAAAGCGGAAAAAATTCTACCTTTCTATGAAAGGCTAAGAGCCAATAACGGCAAAATGTTTATGGGAGCTTTCGGCATGGACAAATATTGGGTAAAAGCGGGTATGGACTGCAAGACGTTCAGATACAGCGATTTCAACATGGGGCACAATTTACGTCACAGCAAACTAAACGAGACTTATTTCACAGACTGGGTAGTTGGTGCAAAAGGACGACTCAACGAACATATTGCCACTGACTGCGACGGAATAATAGCAGGGCTCTACGAATACGATGCAAGCTACCGCCCTTATTTCCCTAACAAGTTGCGTTTCATACCGTTTCCCATCGATACCGACAAATACAAGCCCACGATACGCAAGGTGGAAAATGGCATCGTAAAATTCTTTATCGGAATTCAGACAGCGCGTAATGAGTACAAAGGCACCGACATTATGCTCAGTGCGCTAAAACGAGCAAGGAAAGAGTTCCCAGATAAATGTGAGGTGACTATTGCTCAATCACTACCTTTTCATGAATATGTCAAGGCCCTCAACAAATCCCACGTAATTCTGGACCAACTCTATTCATACACACCGGCAATGAATGCGCTGCAAGCTATGGCTCAGGGGCTTGTGGTGGTTGGTGGCGGAGAAGAAGAAAATTACGACATTCTCGGCGAGGACAAGCTTCGCCCCATAGTCAACGTACAGCCCACTGAGGAATCTGTATACAACGAAATTACAAGACTAATAAAGAATCCAGAACTAATAGAAACGCTCTCTGTCCAAAGTGTTGAATATATCAGAAAATATCACGCATACACAACTGTAGCGCAAAAATACCTAGACTTCTACGGGAGTGTTCCTGTCGTTAAATGAACAACTTGAGTTTATCCTCAGTTTCTTTGCGAGCTGGAACTAAAGGCAAGCGTAGCACATTGCTGCACAATCCTTTTAGCGAAAGAAGAGCTTTTATACCTGACGGATTTCCGTCAACAAAAGCAAGTTGGTAAAGTTTCTCAAGTGAATCGTTTATCTTGGCAGCTTCCGCATCGTTGCCATTGAGTTTTGCATGAATCATAGATGAGAACTGCTGAGGAACAGCGTTGCCTATAACCGAAATCACTCCAGCTGCGCCAAGTCCTAATAGTTTGTAGGTAAGCCCATCATCACCGCTCAACACCCCAAAGCCATCAGGAGCCTTGGATATAATCTCTGCTATTTGTTCAACATTACCAGAAGCCTCTTTTATTGCCACCACATTCTCTGCATTATTGGCAATTTGCAATGTAGTTTCGGGCAACATGTTGACACCTGTTCGTCCGGGTACGTTATAAAGTACAACGGGCAATTCTCGCGCAGCTTGCGATATAGCCATGAAATGATTGTACATTCCGTCTTGCGAAGGCTTATTATAGAAAGGCACTACTGAGAGAATGCCGTCAACACCTCTGAAGTCAAACTCACGGATTTCGTCAACTACTCCCTGAGTCCAGTTTCCACCAAATCCAAGCAATACAGGCTTACTACCTTTAAGCGTGTCAACCACAAAATTTTTGACTTCAGCTTTTTCCTTGAAACTTAGGCAAGGAGTTTCCGCAGTGCTACCCAATACGCAGAAAAAATCCACGCCATTTTGTTCTTGATAATGCAACAACTCGTGCAAGGAGTCGTAATCTATTGTCCCATCTTCGTGGAACGGAGTAACCAAGGCAACTCCAAGTCCCTTAAATATATTTTTCATCTTCAGCGGCATCTATTCTGCGTATAAGACTTATCCGTCATTGTTGTTTAGTGCAAAATTAAACATTTTGTGTCAAAACGGCGATTCTTTGCTAAAAAAAGACACTTCAAATACTTATAAGTTTTCATTTTTAAATTCTAGCTGCATTCTTACACGTTTCGGATTGATACCCATATAGACATACCTAAATGAAATTCCCTCATCCTTGAGGCGTTTCAGCGAAACAGAATTGACAATGTCTTGCTGTATATTGCTCTGCAATTGCGATTTGCCATAATCTATCATCTCGTCGGTATAAACCGAGTCGCTCATTGTGTGGTAGTATACAAGCGTCTGCGAGTTGGTCTCATAACGTATGGAGTCAAGTATTATACCCTTCGTGACGTTGCGAGGCAAACGTCGCTTCTCGTGTTTCACCATTTCCAAACACTGTTCTTCATGCGTGGTGCGATGGCACGATGCACACATTGCTACCAAAACCGCAAACAATATAAAAAACCTGTTCATCTTTGATTATGACATTAATGATTATTCTTATCCGAACATCTGGTGCCACTCCATAAACCTCTCTGCCCCATCTTTACCGAAGCGCAGTAGCCCGTCATAAGCCTGTTTTGCCGACAAGGTTTCATTAGGTCGCGATTTTGAATAAAACTTATCCGCATAACAGATTAGTTTTTCTTCTATCGTCTCTGGAATGTAATCACCAGTTGGTACGACCAAACCAGCTTTCACTATCGCCTCTTTCGTCAGACCTGCACCGGTGTGACGTTCACATATGCGCGCTTCACACTCCATACCCACTTGACGCAGCATATGTGCACCTATAAAGCCATGCATCAGGTAAGGTTCTTGGCCATTGCAAAAAATTGAGGGAGCCGAAGTTTTCTGAATACCAATGTCATGAAGCAACGCACCTCTCAACACCAAGCAGCGATCTATTGTCAATTCAGGGTGTTTTGCCGCACACCGCAATGCTCGTACTGCCACTTGCCAACTGTGAGCAAGAAGCAATCTGCGCAATTCATTGTTGTCGGTGTAATACTTGTCTATAATTTCCAGTGGACTCATCATATTCCAAAACAATTCTTTTATTAAGTCTATAAGGTGGATGATTCTCTGACTTCTTCCATCTAACCGGCTCAAGATGAATAGCAGTCGCATCGTCAGTAGAGAAAGGATACTGCAAAGCAGGATTCCACGGGTTACGTATAACAAATGTATATTTCGTATCAGGTTTCATGCCACCAAACGACACCATGTCGCACATATCTTCACCTGGAGGAAGATTAATTACCCTAAAATGCCTCCAATCACCCCCTTCCGTAGTATAATCTCCCTCAAACAAGCTATACGTCAAGTTTCTGCCTGACCAATAATATTTCGACAAATTGCTAATGTTGATTTCAAAGCATGCCGAGGTGTCTGATGTAAAACAACTCTGCACCCCAAAACTCAATTGAGGCTGATAAGCTTTCTTCACATCAAGTTCGGCAAACGACAGATAGAGAGAGTCGGTGGTATTAACGGCCAACAGACGGCTACCAGTTGCAGTAAACTGTAGATATGCAGTCAGAGTCGTATCGGAATGAGCTTTAACGATAGCATCTGCGAGACCTAGATAGTCAGCATCAGAAGGAACACCTAGCGAATCGACTTCTAAGTACGTAAATAATTCTATAGGTGAATACACATCTGTATCAGAAACATTTCTCACCTTGATACTGGCAGTTACATATGTATTTGTGTCAGGCGAACGGTTGAATTCCACCGTATCAATCTCAACTCTATGTTCCGAGCTCAGCGTATCATCTACAACATAGTCTACACTATCAGGATAGACAAACAGAGCTTGTTGCAGATGTCCTAACCCCATAATAGACCCTTCTATTGTAGGTTCCATCGGTTTTTCCTGCGGAGTAAGCACTCCCAAATCAAAATAGCCATCATACTGCCCACCATAGCCCCACGTTATATGGAAG
>CAVCAW010000065.1:0-17566 GCA_963600315.1 Bacteroidaceae bacterium
GGTTGTATAGACATGCTGATTTATCTCTGCCAACCTGATAGTTCGGAGCTGTGTATATAGCGGCTTTGTTTCCACGCTTTTTTATGAAATTCTCATTAGTGTTTAGGATATAGTAATAGCCGTCAGTAATCTCGATAGTTTTCTTGGCTTCGTTGTATGCATTCTCAAGATTTATTAGGATTGTGTGTCTACGCTCGCTTGTAAGTTGCTCATCTTCAAGTTCGGCTTTCGCTTCCTTTATTTTTTCTTCAAAAGATGTTAGGTTATCTTTTTTATAATACCCAGGAGCTGTTCCTGTGACCATGTTTTTGGCAATGCTTTCATATTCAATGCATTTTGCCAGTGCTCCTTGCTGCGTGGAGTGGAAATCATCAAGGACACTATCCGCCACAGCTTTGATATACCACACGTTAATGCCGTATTTTTTTGCTTCTGCTGAAGTCCCCCATATGTCAAGACTTCCAGTTGTGTCGCTTGTGCCGTTGTGTCCCGCTGTCAAGGAATACACATATGCGTTGTCAGCGAAATTGAAACTGAATTTGCCCTCGCTCGTTTGTGTGAAAGTCTGTGTGGTTGTTGGAGTGGTTGACGTAGAGACACTGGTGTGGTAGCTCTTAGCCCCTTTGTTGATATAGGTTTGGTCAGTAACCGAGTACACATTCCAATTGCCGTTGTTTGCGTTTGTCAGACTATAAATAAGACTAAAATCAAGCGGGTTAAATGCTTTCCATTTTACGAAGCCTCCTTCGTTGTAAATAGCAGATCTGCCTTCGTAGTTGTATGGTCCCCCGCTATACCCACTACCATTTCCTGCAGTTACAATATAATAGAAACCCGGAATTATGGGGTTAGTTTTATGAGCTTGATTATAGGCAGTCTTCAAGTTCGTCAAAGTGTTTTTAATAACAGAGATTTCTTCTGTCCCTGTAAGTGATTTGGCTTTTGCAAGGGCTACGCTATATTTATCTATATTTTCTTTGCTGTGATATCCAGGGTCCTTGCTAACCACAATGTCTGCGTCTAATGTGCCATACGTCTGTAGAGCTTCTTCTATGTTTGGTGTCGTGTAGTTTGACTGCAAAATTTTGACATAGTCCTCATGTATAGGCTCAAGATACCATACATTTATACCGTATTTCAGTGCGTCTTGTTGCGTGCCCCATACGCTGAGGTGACCTTCTGTTTCAGCAGAACCATTGTCGCTGTTATCAAGAGAAAATACATATTCCTCTCCCGTATTATGAATGGTGATTTTTCCATCTTCAGTAAGCTCAATGTCTTGTGCCACAGGATTTGCATTAGTAGTGACGTTGCAATTGAATGATGCCGTTGACTTTCCAATATATGTGTTGTCGCAGGGGTTGTAGATGTACCAATAATCTCCGTTGGGGATAAGCTTGTATACCATGTTGTAGTCATACGAGTCGTATGCAGCCCAACAAACAAGTCCGTCTTTGTTATAAAGTGCTGACTTGTATTCATAGTTGTAGGCCCCATTGTTACTCCCAGTGCCTTTTCCTGCCGATACGATTCTGTAATATCCTGCATCAATTGTGTGAGCATTTGATACCTTGTTGCCTGAAGTCGCACGTGAGTTTGCCGAAGCAAAGCTTACGCTTTCGGTTCTTCTGCTGGTTACACAAGAACTGTGTGGTTTCATTGTATAAGCGCATACAGTCGCAAAATATGTGAGCAGAATAATAAGAGAGATAACTGTTTTATACACCTTGTTGTAGATTTATATACAAAAGTAAAGATTTGCGTCTCATCTTTCTTTCGTATATTGTTTTTTGTTGTTATGTATTTGATTTTTCTGAGATTAAGCGGTAATCCCTAAATTTGTCAGTATGTTTCAATTAACACCACACAGGAAATCATTCTCAAACTATTGTGAGAAGGATTTCCTGTGTGGTGTGTCGGTTTGTTTCTTTCATCTGCAAACCGATTTGCTTGTGTTTAATATGTTAGACTGTTGCTGGCTCCATGTTGGTGTATACTGTCTGTACATCATCGAAGTCCTCAAGTTTCTCTACCATCTTGTCTATTGTTTCTCTTTGCTCGTCTGTCACGCTCTTCAAGTCGTTAGGAACATAGGTGAATTCTCCACCGACATCTTCGTAACCGCTTTCCTCAAGATACTTCTGAATGACACCGAAGCTTTTAGGATCTCCATAGATGGTTATTGTTCCTTCTTCTGAATCTTCGTCGTATTCATCTTCCACGCCGAGGTCAATGGTGTCCAATATGAACTCGTCCATGTCCATGTCTGCTTTTTTCTTAAAAGTGAACACGCACTTGTGGTCAAACAGAAAGGCAAGACTTCCCATTGTTCCAAGGTTTCCGTTGAATTTGTTGAAAATGGAACGTACATCGGCAACTGTTCTTGTAGGGTTGTCTGTCAAGGTGTCAACGAAAACAGCTATGCCATGAGGTCCATATCCCTCATATGTCATTGACTTGTATTCGCTCTGATCCTTACCCATAGCATTCTTTATAGCTCTTTCTATGTTGTCTTTGGGCATGTTTTCACGCTTGCAGACAGCAATTACACTTCGAAGTGTAGGGTTGTTTTCGGGTTCCGGTCCGCCGGCTTTGACAGCAATGGCTATTTGCTTGCCCAGACGAGTAAATGTCTTGGCCATGTGTCCCCAACGTTTCAGTTTGGCCGCTTTTCTGTATTCAAATGCTCTTCCCATAAAATATCAGTGTGTTATTTAACGTAGTTCTGCTTGTAGTTTTTGCTTGAAGTTATAAATAAGTGATTGCATCACTTTGTCTATTTGCTTATCCGTGAGAGTCTTGCCAGTGTCTTGCAGCGTGAAGTTGACAGCATAACTCTTCTTATTATCCGGCAAGTTCTTGCCTTCATACACGTCAAACAATTCTATCTTCTTGAGTAGGTTGCGCTCTGTTTGATAAGCCACGGCTTCTATCTCTTGGAATGTGGTGCTCTTGTCAATGAGTAGTGAAAGGTCTCTACTTACCGATGGGAATTTGCTTATCTCCGTGAAGCTGACTTCGTTCTTGCGGTTTTTCTTCATTAGCACATCCCAGTTTATATCAGCATAGTACACAGATGTTTTGAGTTCTGCAGCCTTGAGCACCTTGCTGCTCACAACGCCCATGGTAGCATACAGTTTCCCGTTCTTATCTGTTATTTGGAGCGCAGAGTCATAAATGTCGCTTGTATACTCCTTGAAATACAGCAATCCGAGACTAATGCCAAGTCTGGTGAAAATATTTTCTACGTAGGCTTTGAGATTGTAGAAAGAGAAAGATTGATTTTCGTGTAACCAACAATTCTCGATCTGATTTCCTGTTAACCACAGCCCAAGATGAAGCCCTTCGTTGTATGCGTGCAACCTGTCGTTCTCGTCTCTGTTGCTTTCATCGTAAGTATAGACCTTGCCAAATTCATACATCTTGAGGTTGGCTGCCTTGTGGTTGATGTTGAACCGTAGCACTTCCAATCCTCCGAAGAGTAATGTCTGACGCAAAACGCTCAAATCTTCGCTGAGTGGATTCATTAGCTTGACGCAATTCTGTAATGGGTATGCTTCAGAATCTTTGTAGTATGACAACTTTGTCAACGAATTGTTGAGTATTTCGTTGAAACCTTGTGCCGTCAACTGCTCTGATATAATATTTTGCTGTTTGTTGCAACGATCGTCTTCTCCTTTTATTGTCAGTGAAGAATTGATGGAAGTTGGAATCTGTACGTTGTTGTAACCATAGATACGTAACACTTCCTCAACGATGTCGCACGGGCGTGTAACGTCAACTCTATATGGTGGTACGGTCAAATCTATACCATCTTCAGTCTCGTTCGAGAGCTTTATATCCAGACTGATAAGAATACTCTTGATTGTGTCAACAGGAATCACTTTTCCTATCAAGTTGTTAAGGTATTGGTAGTCAAGGTGGATGTTATAGTCTGCTATAGGTGATGCATAAACATCCTTGATTTCCATTGAGATAGTTCCTCCTGCAAGTTCCTTTGCCAAGATTGCGGCTTGCTTAAGTGCATAGATTACCCCGTTGGGGTCAATGCCTCTTTCAAATCTGAAACTGGCATCTGTACTCAGACCGTGGCGTCGTGCAGACTTGCGTACTGTAGTAGGGTTGAAGTAAGCCGATTCAAACAATACGTTTCGTGTGCTGTCGTATGTTCCCGAACCTTTGCCACCAAATATTCCTGCAATACACATTGGTTCTTTCGTGTTGCATATTGTGAGGTCTTCGTCCGACAATTTGTGCTCAACCCCATCAAGTGTTACGAAGGGCGTTCCGTTTTTCTGAGTGTCAACAATTACGGTCTTTCCTTCAATCATGTCAGCGTCGAAACAATGTAACGGCTGGCCGTACGCATGCATGATATAGTTCGTTATGTCAACGATGTTGTTAATTGGTCTCAGACCGATGATTCTCAATTTCTCTTTCAGCCAATCAGGACTCTCTTTAACCTCACAATCTTTAATGGTTACGGCAGCATACCTAGGACATCTTTTTGTGTCCTTTACCTGTATGTCAATCTCAAGATCGTGATTGTCAACCTTGAATTCGCTGTCAGACGGGCGATGCAGTGACGTTTCGTAGCCATTCTGTTTGAGCCATGCATATAAATCGCGTGCGACTCCGTAATGTGAGCAAGCGTCTGCTCTGTTTGGAGTAATGTCTACTTCTATCAAGTAGTCGCTCTTTATATTATAGTAATCAGCCGCAGACAAACCAATCGGAGTGTCCTCTGGCAATACTATTATACCGTCGTGGCTTGTTCCAATTCCGATTTCGTCTTCTGCGCAAATCATGCCGTAGCTCTCCACGCCACGCAATTTCGAACGCTTTATGGTGAACGGTTTGTCGCCGTCATAAAGCACCGTGCCAATGGTTGCTACAATCACCTTTTGCTTGCTAGAAACATTTGGTGCTCCACACACTATTTGTAAAGGAGCCTCTTGTCCTACATTTACGCTGCATATGTGCATGTGGTCGGAGTTGGGGTGCATTTCGCAAGTTTCAACCAGTCCCACGCACAAACCTTTGAGTCCGCCTTTCACGGTCTGCACCTCTTCAACCGAACCGACTTCTAGGCCGATTGAGGTGAGAGCCTCGGCCGTCTTTTCTGGCGTTAGGTTGAAATCAACGTATTCTTTTAGCCAATTATATGATATGTTCATCTGTTGGTTGTTTAAATTTTCCTATTGTTATTATCAACGTGCAAAGTTAGTGTATTTTTACAATTGAAATCGAGGCGTCTCCTTAAAAATCCTCATGTCGTTGTATTTTAAGCTCAAATGTGCCTGCAATTGCTCTTGAGAGTAGTATTCCACATTTTTCTGCTTACTAGTTTTTACGCAGACTGGCTATCTGTCTTATTTTTTGTGTTAGTGCAGTGTTAGCTTGTAGCTGTTCCAATGTTGGCAACATTCGCCATCGCCAGTAGTGTCGGGGAATCTCTGGGTGATTGATTTGTTCCTGTTCCAATTTGTCACTACGGAGTTCTTCGCTAATGCCTAGCCAGTCTTGCAGGGCCAGTATGCACAGTAGTGAGTTTGATCTCATGTGGTGGCTTACAATCAATTCGCAGTCCTGAGCCGAAAGCAATTGAGGCACTGGAGATGATTGCTTGAGTATGTTGTTCCAGTATTCTGTAGTCTTATCTGGATTTTGTTTCCACCACAATCGCAGTGGCGCCATGTCGTGAGTAGCTATTGTGTCTACAGAATACAATGGCGCTTTCGACAAATTGCCGAATCTTGATCCTGGAGTTTTTGGCATAGACTCTATTTCCAGAGTGAGTATATTTAAGTCCTCCAATACCTTTGGGACACAGCTGGGAATCATACCGAGGTCTTCAGCGCACGCTAGCATGGATGTTGCACATATCACCTTTGGCAGTCTTTGGTAAGCTGTCTCTGCCCAAAAATGATTGTGTCGTTCGTAGAAGAAATACTGGTATATTCGGTCGTATGCCGACATATTGCTGGGTGAAAGGTGCTTGTACTCTTTAGAGTCTTTTCCTAAGATGTTCATGTAGTACTGCCTTGCATCCGGTGTGGTTTTGATGAACAATATGTTGGTGTAGGTCGATAGGAATACTTCACGCTGTTGCCCGGAGAATCCCATGTCTTTAAGGACGCTGTCCATTGCACGTTGTGAGTGTGCGTATTTCTTGATTATTGTCCACTTTCCGTCCTCGTGGAATTCAAAGAAATGTTCCTTTGCCACAGGTAGCAGTTCGCCGAAGTGTCTTTGCATCTCTCCCTCAGTGAAGTGTACGCTAGTATAGTATTCGGGCTCATCAGTAAATCCTAGAATCTTAAGTTCTTGTAGCGATAGAGGAAGACCGGGATTGAAGTGCCCTAAAGTCCCGTAATAATGTGTAACGGGGATTTCCCATATGCGGAAGAAACCTAGTACATGGTCAATTCGGTATGCGTCAAAATACTGCGACATCTGTACAAGTCTGTTTGTCCACCACGAGGCATCGTCTTCCAAAATATTTTTCCAATTGTAGGTTGGAAATCCCCAGTTTTGACCGTGGGCAGAGAACATATCAGGTGGTGCTCCCGCCTGGCAGTCCATGTTCAGATATTTTGGATAAATCCATGCCGGCACGCTGTCGCGGCTGACCCCAATAGGAATGTCGCCTTTCAGCACGATGTTTTTCTCCTGAGCATATTGGTGTATGGATTTCAGTTGAGAATCGAGTAGATACTGCATCACTCCGTAGAATTCTATTTCGTCGTGCAGCTTGTTGGCGGTAGCCCATCTTTGCAGCTCAACTTGGTTATACTCACGAAATCTAGGCCATTTACGGAAATTGGCAGTCCCGTTAGTTTTAAGCAGGTATCTGAAGAAGCTATAGGGGATTAGCCAGTTTGCGTTGTCTTTCTTGAAGCTCTTGTATCTTGTGGAACGCAGTATCTCCTGTTTGTTTTCATCGTAGAAAGTGTGTAGATAGCTTTCTTTTAGTTCAAAAGCCTCGTCGTAATCCAATAACTCTTGGGCGTTTATGTTCTGCCGCCGCTGTTCGTAGATTTTTAGTTTGGTTCTACTCTTGATTGAAGGCAGACTGTTGAAATCCATATAGATTGGGTGTAGGGCGAACGACGATATGGGGTTGTATGGGTAGGAGTCGTGCCAGTTGCCTTCTCTCGTGGTATCGTTTACAGGTAAAACTTGTATGGCATTCAGTCCTGCTTCATGAGCCCAGTCAATTAGCTTGCGGAGGTCACCGAAATCGCCGATGCCCCAACTGTCTTTAGACCTCAGAGAAAAGACAGGTACCACCACTCCAGCAACTTTCAAATCGTCCTGGGGCAGGATAGGGATGTATGTATCTATAATCGTCTTTTCGTAATCATCGTCTATCTTTTTGATAGTTCTGTTGTCTCCCTCTTCCCATATTGCTTTGCCAGAGTCTGTGTTAACCAGTACATATTTATAGAGGAATGCTTCTTCCTCTACTACTTGGTTGCGATCCAAGGGGAATGCCCAAGTTCCCATAGAGACCTGATAACCCTCTATTCCATCTGTCGGATTCCAATTGCCGGTAGCTTCGTTGTTGCCACACAACATCACTTTGTACCCCTGTGGAGGTATAAAGTCTGTAAATATCAAGTTCACTTTGGCACGATTGACAATGTCTCTATCTGTTTCGTTGATATTAAAGGGGTGTATCGTCTTTGAGAATGCTGACGAATATAGATAGTTCTTCCCTTTGTCGCTATGCCAAAGTGCTTGTATTCTGATTGTCTTGTAGCCGTCAAAGAATATGTGATGAGGATGTGTTCCGTGTCCTTTTTCCTCATCAATAAACGTGTGTTTATCTGAAACGGTAAAACCGTAGTCAATCTCGTGTATCTTTTTAGATGGAAGTTCTATTGTTTGTTTCCATAGCTTTCCGTCCTTGCTCTTCATCTTTATTTGATCGTTTAGCTCGGCACGGAGTTTCTTGTTTGAAGACAGGTTCAGACAAACGGTCTGGTCTTGGTTGTGGGTGATGTACTCGACTTCGATGTCTATCTTCGTTGTTTCCGACATGATATGTTATGGTGTGTTGTGTTGTTATCTGTACAATATGTCATAAAGCGAAGCTCCGTTCGTAAATTTGGAACGATCCACATCGCCCTTTATTCCGCCGATTCTTCCTCGACAAGTGTATTGCCACATTATGTATGCGTTGTCGTCATTCAGCAACGGTGTCGCTCCACTATACGATGCAATCATCAGCGGATAGCGCGTAAAACCTTTGTTTGCCAAATATCTGTTGTAGAAATTCACGTAGGTGTACAATAGTGGCGGTGTTCCATAGAATTCCTCAACCATACTAAGGAACTCTTTAAGTCTGCTTGCAAAAATGCTTGCTGATACTCCGTTGGCGGCTTCTACGTCTATGAGTGGCACTAGATCTTGCATGTCAGGGTCTACTATCGATGTCATTTGTTCGAATTGTTCCTGTATGCTTACGTTGGCTCTAAAAAAATGATAGCTACCCATCGCTATACCATACTTCTTGCCTTCTTCCATGTTAATGCGGTAGAAGTCGTCGACGTAATAATTGCTCTCGGTCGCTTTTACAAAAGCGTAGCAGATGTCTCCGTGTTTCGAGACCTCGCTCCAGTCAATCTGTCCTTGATAGTGCGACACGTCAATGCCGCCCTTACGTGAGTCTGCAAACTTTTTGTTTCTCAGTCTTACTGCCGAAGATTGTGCGAGTTTAGTGTCTTTCTTTATGGTTATGAAAGGGTCTGGTTCGGGAGTGTGGATAATTATCGTCTTTTTCTTGTCTTTGTTTTCTTTTGCTACTATTGTGGGGGATATGGAAAAGGCAAGAAACGTTATCATTATGAAAACGAGTCTTGTCTTGTATATGAAATTTGTTTGTGGACGATTGAACATCTCTGTTTACCAAACCTATTCTGTCTGCATAAATTATAATGTATTGCAAAGTTGTGCAAAAAAAGCGACGTGGCAAAATATCTAGCTGCAAAAGCAACGGTTTCCGATAAAATACACTACATTTGCTCTCACTTCTTGCGAAGCTGCTTCGGCTCAAAGCAGTCCGCATATCTAGTTTGATGTTAATAAATTAAATTTGTCATTATAGTAATTATGAAGAAATCAGGTCTGATATTCCTAATTTTGTGTCTATCTTTTGTCTGCAACGTTAAGGCAAACTACAGTATCTATCCCTTGCCTCAGAAAGTCGACTATGCTCAAGGTGGGATGGTGCCAATAGGCACTTGTGTCAATGTTGTGTGCGAAAGTGGAATTGATCAGTATACCATAAATCGACTCAAGGAAATTTTTGAGGAAGAAAACTCTGTTAAACTTCAATTTTCCAAAAAGCCTTCAACTAAGATGCCCAATGTTTACTTGGGTGTTCTTGGTTCTGGCCAAATTGTAGACAAGTATGTAAAGGCCAATTTCAAGACAACGGCTTTCTCACAGACAGGCAAATATGATTGCCATTATATTAAGATTGGCATTTCCAAGAAGGGTAATCCCGAAATTGTTGTACTTGGCGAACACACCAATGCTGTATTCTTCGCTTTGGCATCGCTAGAGCAGATTTTGGAACAGTCCCGTGCTGATGGAACAGTGGCGCAGCTTCAGGCTCTTGAAATCAACGACTATGCAGATATGCAATATCGTGGCATTGTGGAGGGCTACTATGGTTATCCCTATTCTTTCTCGGTCAAGAATGATTTGATTAAATTCTTCAAGCGTTTTAAGCTCAATACTTATCTCTATGGAGCCAAGAGTGATCCCTTCCACTCTGGCTATTGGCGCAAACCATATCCCACAACTATTTCTGCCCAGCAGGAGAAGAATGGTTGGCTCTCTCAAGATATGCTGCGCGACTTGGCTAAAGCCTCCATCGAGTCAAAGGTTAATTTCATTTGGGCCATCCATCCCAATAGTGGTAGTGCCGTAGATTTCCATTACAAAGAGTCTACTGCGAAGGCGGTTTCCGACGTTATGTCCAAGTTCGACCTGATGCACTCCTTGGGTATTAGGCAGTTCGCTGTGTTCCTTGACGATGCAGGGTGGGATTTCAACGATGTAGATAACTACCGTGATTTCCTAACCAATCTGCAGAGCGGGCTTGAAGACAAATACAACCGCAACTACACCAATGCTAGCGACACTGTGCTGCCTATTCACTATGTGCCTCATATCTATGCTATCAATTTTGCTAGGAAAGAGGACCTCAAAACTTATTTTGATGCCATCTCGCAGACCTCTCACAATATAGTGGTTTATACTACTGGTAGCGGAGTGTGGAGTTCTGTCAAAGACGAAGACTTCGTTACTATGCACAAGTTGATGAAACGCCCGGTGTCGATGTGGTGGAATTATCCCTGCAACGACAATAAGGACGGTCGTGTCTATACCGCCGACATGTATTCAACACTTCTGGAGATGGGACTGCCCATACCCGACAAAGATGTGCCTTCGTGCTTGGGTCTAGTCAGCAATCCCATGCAGCAGGGTGCCGTAGCCAAAATATGTTTGTTCGGTGTGGCAGACTATGCTTGGAATACTAAGGCGTTTGACACACGTGCCAACTGGAATGCCTCTTTCCCTGCGATTGTTGGTGAGCGCACAGCTCCGCTATATGCTTTCTTGGCGAAATATCTGCGCTTCCAAGATTCTGATGAACTAAAATCTCTAATAAGCAACTACTCTGCCAATCCAACACCAGAAAACAAATCTAGACTCTCTGCTCTGTTGCATTCTGTCGAAGACTCCACTGCCAAAATGCTCAATATGGTTCCAAGTGACAAAAGTTTCAAACTTCTCAAAACTGATTTGATGCCGTGGCTTCGTAAACTTAACAAGATGGCACAGGTGGCTGACGCATTGATTGGTCTTGACGACATAAGCGACGAGAACGATCGCTGGCGCATCTATTGCGACCAAGTGCAGACACTCAAGGCTTTTCGCACTGATTCTCTCTACATGGTAGATGCCCTTGAGGGTATGGGAGAAAACCCTCCTTCTGTTTTGCATCCCGTTGAGCCTTGTGGTGCTCGCCTAATGCCTTTCATTGAGTCGTTTGTTGATACTTACTATAAACTGCAGCCCGAGTCTGCCAAGGTGCGCTCCGGACTTTCTGATGGCAAAACGCTCACTGCAATACCTACTACTACTATGCAGGTCCACGATGGCATTTACACCGTTGAAATGTCAGAGCCTTATGTGGTTCAACCCAAGGGTACCGTGCTGCTCACTCTTCCTGACGGAGGCACGCCCAAGAGTGTGTTTATTGACAAGTCCTTGCTCAAGGGCTGGCTCGTGGAATATTCTCTCCACGGTCGCAACTTTAATAGCTTTGTTAAGGGCTTTAATGCCAAGAGCCAATTGAAGTATCTTCGTTTCACCAATACTTCGTCCAAACCTCGGTCACTGTGTCTCGACAAGTCTCTCTTGAACATCGTCATGCCATCAGCTCCCAAGGTTGAATCGGCTTTCTTGCCAAAAGGCTATGTCTACGACAACCACGACGCATCTAAACTGATCGATGGCAACCGTTTTACTTTCGCTTGTCTTAGCCATGACCAACGTGACGGAGATTGCTATACGGTCAAACTGCATGAACAGCAGCCTGTCTACGATGTGACCGTAGCTTTCGGTACTACCAATCTTGACTTCCCTAAAGTTGGCTATGTGCAAGTTTCTGCCGATAGTGTTAATTGGAGCAACCTTAAAATTAAGGGCACTGATACCGATGAGTTCCGCATGACATTGCCTCAAGTCAATAAAATCAACGAGCACGTTTCTTGTTGCTCTTTTGTCGGTGACGGCAGTCCGGCCCGCTACGTGCGTTTCTTCCTAAAGGAGTCCTTCCAGGAGAAATGGCTTCGTTTGAACGAAATTGAAGTAAACAAATCGTTCCTCGCTTCGCAGTTTGTGCCAGTGGCCTCGGTAGTACCAACCGGTAGTAGTACGGGTATGTCAGTTCTTCATGAGGTCACCGATGGCATGGCTAACTCAGTCTACACCCCCAAAGATGATGATGTGACGGTTACCTACAACCTTTTCGGAACAAAATTGCCATCGAGCCTTACGGTCTATGCTATCAACAATGGCGGTGCCGGAAAGACCGATGTTCAGGTAGTCTGCGGTAGTAAAACTGTCAGTCTTGGCAGTCTCAAGAATGGAGTCAATGTCTTGTCACTAAGTGACTATCCCGACGCAACGTCTGTCACAATACGAATAATGGACCGCTCGTTCTCGATAGCCGAAATCGTAGCTAACCGCTGATTATTGTTGACGTATTTTCTGTCGAAGTCGTTTCGGGTGTCCCGACAAAGTTTTAATTTTGCACACTGGTTGCCCTGAGGCTTCCAATAATAACGTTCGAAAAAATAAATAATAGAATATGATAGGAAAATGGTTTGAGGTTAAAGTAGCACTTAAACGTACTCTTGACGACGGCTTCCAAAAGCAGGTTAAGGAAATCTATCTGGTTGATGCCTTGAATTTCACTGAGGCTGAGACACGTTCCCTTGAAGAGCTGCGGGCATATGGCGATATCTCCGTTGTGGGTATCAAGCACAGCGACGCTAATGAATTGGTTGATTCCAAGAACCCCGAAGATGGCTTCTGGTATAAGGTTAAACTGTCGCTCTTGTCTATCGATGAGTCCAAGGGCAAGGAGAAGAAAGTCAATGTTAACCTCTATGTGCGTGCCAAAGGATTCAAGGAGGCTCTTGCTAATGTGGAAGCCCACATGAGTGGTTCCGTCATGGACTACACCATCACCTCCATCACCGAAACGGCGATAATGGACGTGTTTGAATACAAGGTGGAGTCAGAGGAGAAGTAGATTGTCCTGTCGCTATTTACAGTGGTTCAAACTAAAAGTAAATCGA
Source organism: Bacteroidaceae bacterium (assembly GCA_963600315.1). GTDB lineage: Bacteria > Bacteroidota > Bacteroidia > Bacteroidales > Bacteroidaceae > UBA6382. Next base: position 12,888 of record CAVCAW010000065.1, read on the forward strand.
TTTTGGTATGTCTGCTATAGGTGATGCTCTTAACTCAGTAAGGTCGGGGCTTCCTGAAGGCGTGACCCTTGTGGCTGTATCCAAATACCACCCAGTGGAGGACTTGATGGAGGCCTACAACATGGGGCAGCGTGACTTCGGTGAAAATATTGTGCAGGAACTGCGCAACAAGCAGGATGTCATGCCCGCTGACATAAGGTGGCATTTCATAGGTCATCTGCAGACCAACAAGGTCAAGTACATTGCTCCCTATGTGAGCCTGATTCATTCTGTCGACTCTCTGAAGTTGTTGCTTGAAATCAATCGACAAGGGCAAAGGGTAGGGCGCACTATCGATTGCCTGCTACAAATACATGTGGCAGCCGAAACTACCAAGTTTGGCTTCTTGCCCCAAGAGTGTGTGGCTATGCTTCGCGACCTTGATCTGTCTGCGATTCCTAACGTCAGATTGCGCGGCGTGATGTGCATGGCCACCAATACTCTCGATGTCTCTCGTGTGCGTCGCGACTTCGAGGAAGCACAGTCTTTCTTCATCGAACTTAAAAAGTCATTCTTTGCCGACAATGACTCGTTCAATGTGCGTTCTTACGGCATGAGCGATGACTATCCCGTTGCCATTCAGACCGGTAGCAATATGGTCAGAGTTGGCACTAGCATTTTTGGCCCTCGGAAATACTGATAATCTGTTTTGTCTTGTCTATGCATTTCCCTCTCTTTGTTGCCAAACGTTTGTGGCGCTCCAACGGCAGTACTGGTCGCGTTTCGTCACTAGGCATTGATATCGCTACAATTGGTGTAGCGATAGGCATGGTTGTAATGATCATGTCGGTGGCAATAGTGTCGGGGTTCAAGAAAGAGATACGCAATAAGGTGACGGGCTTTGGCGCAGGAGTCCAGATTGTCAACTCCGACGCTCAACAGACCGTTGCGGTCGATAGTCAGGCTTCTGCTAACTACCCTGTTATATGCTCCGGAAGATTCTTCAAAGGTCTTGCCAATGTGCCTGGTGTTGCCCACGTGCAGAGGATTACGCAGAAAGCAGGCATCTTTAAGACTGACAACGATTTTAAAGGTGTCGTTTTCTATGGGGTGGGTGAGGACTTCGATTCAGCCTTTATTTCATCTCATCTTTTAGAAGGGACGATGCCACGATTCACCCGAAGCAATCCTTGCAACGAAGTGGTCGTCAGCAATATGGTCGCCCAGGAACTGGGACTCAAGGTGGGTAATCGTGTGTTCGCCTATTTCTTTGATTCCGATATGAGGGTGAGGCGTTTCACTGTTAAAGGTATCTACGAAACCAATCTATCTCTCTTCGATACCAACGTGGTGTATGCCGATATCTCTGTTCTCAATGCTCTCAATGGCTGGAACTCTGATGACTGTTCTCATGTTGAGGTAGCTGTCAGTGATTTCCGTAAGATTGAGGACACCGCAGATCGCATAGCTGAGGATTTACCCAAAATACCTGATGCCAATGGCTGCTTCTATGCCGTCTATAGCATAGGCGAGCTCTATAGTTCCATCTTCGACTGGCTGAATCTGCTTGACCTCAATATTTGGGTGATATTGGCTCTCATGACCTGTGTGTGTTGCTTTACGGTGATAAGTGGATTACTTATTCTCATACTCGAAAAAACTCCCGCCATTGGTCTCCTCAAGGCTTTGGGCGCAAGTAACAGCTCCGTGCGCAGCATATACATACACTATGGGATGTATATAGTCGGCAAAGGTATTGTCGGGGGCAATGCAGTAGGGCTTCTGCTCTGCTTCGTTCAATATCAATGGCACGTCATGGGACTCGACTCCACCAGCTACTATGTTGACTTCGTGCCAGTCACATTCAACTGGACAGCACTATTGCTTCTCAATGCAGCCGTCTTGTTTGTTGGACTTCTTGTGCTGTTTCTCCCGACCTTAGTCATTGCCCATGTCAAGCCTGTCAAAGTCCTCAAGTTCGACTAATCTCCTTTTCACATTGTTGACAGTTATTACACTGCCGAAATCTTTCACCAGTAAACATTAATGTCTTGTTAATGAATATCCTTATTAATGAGCATCAAAGTTTGCCTTTATATACTATCGAAACTTGATTATTCGTGAAATTGTCGCAATTCTTTCTTGTTGTACGTTATGACAAATTCATGAACGTTAGAGCCCTTTCGCCTCGTTCGTTCTTTCTTCTCAATTTCCCTCGCTGCTAAACTCTTTTCTTAGCTTTTGACCTATACGCCAAAAATGAATTATGAACGTCGCAATCCCATAAATAATAAACCGGTCATATTTGTCTTTCTTGCTGTTCAAAAATGCCGATAAAGGTTAAAGACTTGACTTACCAACTATTAGCATTGATGTAATAAATGCGTTTCGGCGGAAACGCAATTCAATTTCGGCGGAAACGTAACTCAATTTCGGAGAAAACGAACAACCGTTTCCCCCGAAATTCAATTGCCAGAAGGCTCAGAAAATTCGTTAAGTACGATTTTATACCGCCAAAAAGCTACTAAAAATTCCCAAGTGTGCACTTTTTATAATGCTCTCAAAAGGATTCGAAAATGGATTTGCAAATTTTACGAATTCTATGGGTAAGGCGGTGCGAAACACAAAACGCTTATTATTTGTCGTGATGATAGAAGATGTTGTCGGGGCTTTCATCTGTGCAGAACTGGTATGCCGTCTTCAAATCTAATCGGTATCCACAAGTGGCGGCTGTTGCTGAGATTATTGGAGTTCCAGATGTCTGCCATGAACACGTAGTCGGCACCGCTGAACATCTCCTTCTGCGCAGATGTCTCTACTTTATATATATATGTGCCCTGGGCGCCGAATGTCTTGTCGGCTCCTTCGCCACGACAAGGGTTTGCCATTTGTTTCCAAGGTCCGAAGATGTTCTTTGCGCAGAACATCCTGGCGGCATTGGGCGCCCACCCGGTACAGCCGCTCGTAATCATCCAGTACGTCCCGTCTTTCTTGAATATTGTTGGGGCTTCGTTTTGCCCACCGGGTGCCACACGTACGAACGAGCCGTTGTGGTGCATATAGTCGTCGGTAAGTTGGGCTATGTGTATAGTCAGGTTGTCCTCAGAAGAGAAGATATGATAAGCCTTGCCGTCATCGTCTACGAATACGGTCATGTCGCGTGCCATTTGTCCGCCGTCGAAATCGCGTATGAAAAACACTCCGCGCTCAATCTGCGTGCGCCATTCTGGAGTCCACGCTGTTCTCATGTTGGGTGAGAGCAACTGGCGGCGTAGTTCTGCAGTGTCAGACTTACAGAAGTTGATGGGGTATTGTCCGGCGTTGACTCGACTTGAGCGCACAAAGCGGAATGGTCCAAACGGGGTGTCGCTAACTGCTAGGGCTGCGCGTGCAGCAGCGTATCCTCGCCCTTTCATTTCGAGATGAAACCACATGACAAATTTTCTGGTCTTGGCGTTGTACAGTACCTTTGGGCGCTCTATGATGCACCCGCTCTCAATGTCGCTGCCTGCCTCGTCGATCACACTCACCACAAGTCCATGGTTTGTCCAATCGGTGAGGTTCTTCGACGTGTAGCAGCTTACACCGAGAGAACTGTAAGGCTTGCCGGTGTCGGAGCGGCTTTCGCCATACCAATAGTATGTACCCTTGTAGTTTAACACATTTCCTCCATGGGCATTGATATGCTTGCCTGTGTTGTCTCTCCATACGCCACCGTTCATTGGCGACTGGGCGACCAAACGTAACAGCATAGCCATCATGGGTATAAGCAATATTGATTTCTTCCTCATGTGATAACGGGTTTTGTATGCTTATGTATTTTCCTCCTTGCAAAGTTAGTTCTTTGTGGTATTAAAGATGAAAAACTATTCAAAAATGTTCATGGCTAACTGTATTGCCACGTCCAATCTTGTTAAAGTGTTAAATTTGACGAGCTGTTCCATTTGCCTCAAATTTCAAACTAAACTTTGAATTTTTGCGATGTCTTACGGTGCTTGATGCCGAAAAAATCTTCCGCTTAAAATTTCTTTTTCGAATATACTGACTAAGATTTGTGTATGAAAATAGCAGTTGTTAATTTTGTTGCAATTGGCTATGGTCCACTCTATGATTCTTTTCTATAAATGATTATTTGATATGAAGATTAGATAAATATCCTATAATTGCCAGGTGTCATTTGCAAAGGATCGTTAATAAAATAACTATTGTGCGAGGTAAAATATTGTACATCGGACTTAGGGTGAAATTATGACAACTTGATAAATTTTATATACGAATGCCATGCCCTTAACTTGGGTAAGATATACGGCTTTCCCTTGCCTATACATTCGACTTTTAGCAATATACTCAAATGACTAACAAAAAATCTTACACTGTACCAGAAATAGATATCGTGAGCATTACTCAGTCAGGTTTGATAGCTGCATCACCAGGAGGCCTTCCTGTTGGAGGTGACAATGTTGACGATTCTGACAAGTCAAATGCCTTTGACAGAGGAATTACTGAAGAATAAAACCCCGCAGTAATTGCCGTATTCACTTAGCGCGCCCCCTGACTGCCATTCAATTAGGCTGTCTGGGGGGCGTTACTATTGTCCTTGACAAAAAAGTCCGGCCCCGCACTTTGTGCGAAGCCGGATTTGTAGGTGTATGCTCGGCATGAGCATTGTCTAACGGGTGCAAGTCCCGAGTAAGCCCTAA
>CAVCAW010000066.1:0-15391 GCA_963600315.1 Bacteroidaceae bacterium
CCGCATAGATGTTCATCGGGAATACCTTGTCGTATTCACCACTCATTATCATGTGGCGCTCGCCACCTTTTATGCGGGCATCAAGATCGTAAGTCTTCTTCTTGCACTGCATCCAGCTGAAATAGGAGCGATTTGTGGAGTAGTCGTTCAGACGTGGCATTATCCACCCGAGTATTTCATCCTTATCGTCTCCCTCTGGTATTACGGTTACTTCGGTCACTACCGAAGAAAGATAACCTTCCAGGCCTGAAGCCTGACCAACGAGTGGATTTCCGTTGATTATGCGCCAAGAGCCACTTTGCTTGATATTGCCATCAAGAACCTTTTCCAGAGAAACTCCAGTCAAAGTTTTCACATAACTTGGCTTTTCCACTCCAGAACCAGCTACGGCAACCGTCCTAGTAAGGTCTACGATTCCATCGATAGCCAATTTTCCAATAAAAATCACATTTTCGGGGAGTGTAGTCCAAACTGTTTCGCCCTTATTTACTGGGGATATATGATTGATTTGCACACCAACGTTGCCCGAAGGATTAGGACCAGAAACAACATAGGTGGTAGCATTATTCAATTCTGTAAGGATTTCTCCACTTTGGGATTTCGACATACAAACTGTCACTGGTGCTATGCGGCTAAGAACATCAACACCCTTCTGAAAATATTTTTCATTGCCACGTAATGCAACGGCAAAATCTTGTGCGAGCGGCATTGAGTTGAAACCCGAAATAAAAATGCCTTTCGGACAAACTTCAGAATTTGCTACAATGTCAAACGGACGTTGACGAATGAAAGCGAACAGACCCGAGTCAAGCAAAAGGCGTTTGGCATCATTAGCCGACAGCGAGTCAACTTCCGGTGTGTTGAATTTTTTGAATGATTGTTCTGCGTCTGCTTTCACCTTAATGGCAAGCAGTTTTCTCTTTGCACCTCTGGCAATTTCAACCACCTCTCCGCTCACGGGAGACACCACTTTTAGTTCGGTATTGTTCTTGTTAACGAACAACGCATCGCCAGCCTGCACTCTGTCACCCTCTTTCACTACGGGTTTCGGCTTGAATCCGTAGAAATCATCAGGTGCTACGGAATACACGCCACCGACAGGGATACTGGCAACCACATCCTGAGCTTTTCCTTTCAGACGGATGTCAAGTCCTTTCTTTATTTTTATTACGTCTGTCATGACTATTTTAATATGACTTATTTTATGTTTTACGTCAATTTTGAAGTCAAAATTATTTCCGTTGCGAATTTACATAATTACAACGTCATTCCATTGTTTTTCTGCCGTTTTATATACAGCCATTTAGGCTAAAATGTAAGTTTTGCGACCTTGTCACAGAACTTCAACCGATTGCACGTTTCATTGATATACACATATTGCAAAGATTCAACACCAAACATACAATTACACACTGTGAACACTTCTAGATTAAGTAGAAAAACACCCTTTTCACACACAAAAGATCATCACACACAACTCAAAACTACGACAAAGCCACCTACCTCTAAGAATTGTTTAGCCGACAAGATTTCAGCGCCTTCTCAACAATGTATTTCGGCGGAAATTGAGTTCGGTTTCGGCGGAAATTGGACTCAATTTCCGCCGAAACCGAACAACACATTCGCCGATACGCCATCGTCAGCTCAATGTGAGCAACAGAATCAAGCATAACAAGAGGTTCCTGCCCTACTACAAACTCAAACTAATCAAGTCGAACAATAATTTTGGTGAATCTCACTTAATCCGTCGGGATACGAAAAAAGGGCTTTTAGGAATTGCTTAATTCCCAAAAGCCCTTTTTAGCATGGAATTTATGGTTTTTTCTAGATGCCCAAGTCAGCTTTTATAGCATTGACTTTGTTGCGAGCTTCGACCACTGCCGACTCATAGCAATTTGGGCAAGACATTTCACCTTTGACTTCGATATAGAACTTTATTTTTGGTTCGGTGCCCGAAGGTCTTACGGATATCTTGGTGCCGTCAGCTGTGAACCATTGTAGCACGTTGCTGTAAGCAGGCATCACGAGGTCAGTTTCTTTGCCGTTTTCAATCATCTTGAGGGTATTGTAATCCTTGGAGCATACTACAGCACTGCCGCCAAGCGTCTTTGGTGGATTAGAGCGGAAGTTCTCCATCTGTCGCTTGATTTCATCAGCACCACTCTTACCTGGCTTTGTGACGGAAACGGTTTCCTGATATGCGAATCCATAGTCGACATATATTCTCATCAGCAAATCATAGAGCGTCATGCCATTGTCTTTGGCCCAAGCGGCAATTTCGCACAACAAACAGATTGAGGCAGGAGAATCCTTATCTCTCACCTTATCGAATGGCAGATAGCCGAAGCTTTCTTCTCCACCGCCAATATATTTCTTTTTGCCCTCATCTTGCTTGATTTCGCGAGCAATCCACTTGAAGCCGGTATAGACATCTCTGATTTCTATGCCGTTTCTCTCGGCGATATCCTTAATTGTCTCCGTAGTGACAATGGTCTTGACCATAAACTCGTTGCCTTTGAGTTGGCCTGACTTTTTCTTGCCCTCTATGATATAGTAGGACAGCATCAATGCGGTTTGATTGCCGTTGAGTATGCACCACTCCCCTTTGGAATCGCGACATACTACTGCGAGGCGGTCGGCATCGGGATCTGAAGCCACGACGAGGTCTGCATTTAGCTTTGTACCCAATTTCATACCAAGGGTCATAGCCTCTGCATTTTCGGGATTAGGAGATTCCACGGTCGGGAAGTTTCCGTCTATGACCATCTGCTCTTTAACTACGTTGATGTTTTCAAAGCCCCAAGTTCTCAAAGCAGCGGGGATGACGACCCTTCCGGTTCCATGGATTGGCGAATAGACGATGCACAAATCCTTTTGGTTATTGATAGCTTCTTGGTTGACGAGTGCTTCATGTACGGCATTGATGTAGTCAACATCAATTTCTCCTCCGATAATTTTGATGAGGTCTTCGTTGGGTTCAAACTTCACTTGATCAATGGTGACCTTGTTGACTTCGTCTATTATACCGGTGTCATGGGGAGCCAACACTTGTGCACCGTCATCCCAATAGGCCTTGTAACCATTGTATTCCTTCGGGTTATGACTCGCTGTGACGTTGACACCAGCCTGCGCTCCAAGATGCCTGATGGCAAAAGATATTTCGGGTGTAGGACGCAAACCTTCAAACAGATACACGCGGATGTTGTTAGCGGAGAAGATGTTGGCCGCTGTCTCAGCAAATAGACGCGAGTTGTTGCGGCAATCATGACCTACAACAACGGAGATTTCCTTTCTGCCGGCAAACGCTTTAAGCAGATAGTTAGCAAATCCCTGAGTGGCCATGCCTACAACATACTTGTTCATTCTATTTGTGCCGGCTCCCATTATTCCGCGGAGGCCGCCTGTTCCAAACTCCAGAGTTTTATAAAAGGCATCAACCAGTGCGGTCTTGTCTTCTGCATCAAGCATGTCTTTGACTTCTTTCTGTGTCTGTTGGTCAAATGATGGAGAGAGCCATTTTTCGGCAGTTTCCGAGCATTTCTTGATTAACGTTTCTTGTTCTGTCATAATGTTAATAATTATATCCGTTTTCAGGTTTTCAATTATGCTTTTCTGTCATAAAACACCATCTTGCGGATTGCTATTAGTTTAAGATGTTACAATTATTTATGCGGGGTCACAGTGGCGGTTTATCTTATTCCGCCAGGAACTTGTCGCCTGTGCATTTGATTATTTCTTTCTTTGTCGCCTCTGGATATCCAGGGTTGATTATTTTGGCCATGATTGTGTCGGAGCCCTCCGACAAGACTTCAAAACTACCATCAGGGTTTTCTGCCTTTTCAACCATGTCATTATATTTCACCACAAGATGCCACCCCAAGTCTATCCACCGTACCATCATCTCATCTGCCATTTTGTTAGAGTATTCGGTAAGGAATGCTACGGCATCTGCCTGACTATTCACTGCCAGCGACTCTGCAGCAAGCTCCACGTCCTTCTGAGCAGAGAAATGTTTGTCATGCAATTCGAGCAAGGCTTTCTTGACATCAGGATAAATCATAGAATAGCGTGGATAAACCATATTGCTGACCCAATTCTGCACCCAAAAAGCTGACTGCATAGAGAATCTGACCGCATTGGCGTATTTCAGAGTATAGCATGCCGGCACTTCTGTTGCGCAGCAATAGACTGGTGTATAGGGAGACGTGTGGGCATCGTCGTTGGCGAACCATAATATGCCACCGATTTGGTTGGGCAAGTCCGCTCTCATTTGGCTTACGAACGAGAAACTGCTTTGCTGGGTTCCAACGGGTCTCTCGTTGCAATATTTCTTGCCTTCATATTTCCACATCAATGGTCTCGGACGATACGGGCTCAAATAAGGTCCCGCTCCCGGGTCTTTGGTCATGTCAAGCGGTGTGTTGTCAAAGTGGTCTCCCATTGCCGCTACTATTGCATCGAAATCAACTGGATTATTTGGTTTGACATAGAGAGGCAGGGGGTCCGCCTGAAGGTTTTTGCCAGAAGCGTAGTCAAAATAGTTGGACATGCCAGTTGTAAAACGGTTGTATATTGCCCAGACTCGTGCTTCGCATGACCTTGCTCCACCAAAGTCAAGCGGACAATATGTGTTGGCAAAGTCAAAGTCGTCATCTTTTCCGCTGTAGAGGTTCATCTTGCGTGCGAACGAGACGACATCTTTTGAGTAGAGCACCTGCGATTTAGGCAATTTGAAGAACTGGTGGATTCGGCTCTGATTAGCATGGGCACATATTGCGTCATCGGGAATGCGCACAGCCACCCACACGGCACCACGCTCCTTCGCTCCCTTGCCAACCATCTCCATGATATATGCTTCGTTGGGGTCAGCGATTGAGAAAGTTTCGCCCTCAGAGCGATAGCCATAGCGCTGAACCAACTCGTCCATAATCTTGATGGCTTCTCTTGCAGTCTTGGCTCGTTGTAGAGTGATGTATATCAAAGAACCATAGTCTATTACGCCTGTTGTATCAACCAATTCTTCACGTCCGCCAAAAGTTGTTTCAGCTATAGTGAGCTGATATTCATTGATATTGCCGACTACATTGTAGGTTTCCTGGGCTTCGTCAATTTCTCCGAGATACTTGTTGGTTTCCCAGTCCCTGACTATGCGTTTCTCACCTTTGTGGTGTTTGCCTGCGGCAAAATGCTGCATAATGCCGTATGCACCGTAGCTATCGGCACTGTAGCTGACAAACACGCTACCGTCGCGGCTTGCTTTCTTACCGACAATAATATTCGTACAAGCAAGCATTGTGGCAACAGGACACATTGCGACAAGCAATGCGACTAATGTTATAACAAAAAGTTTCTTCATTCTTCGATCAATGGAGTCACACAGCTTTAAAACTCAAATCCAATCCTTTGACAGAGTGGGTCAACGCACCTACACTGACAAAATCCACACCACATTCGGCATAGCTTCGTATGGTGTCAATCGTGATGCCACCCGAACTTTCAATTTCAGTCCGTCCGTTAATAATTTCAACGGCCTTGCGCGTGTCGTCAATGGTGAAATTGTCCAGCATGATACGGTCAGCTCCACCATGCGCCAACGCTTCATCAAGTTCCTTGAAATTGCGCACTTCAATCTCGATTTTCAAGTCTTTGCCTTTTTCGACCAAATAAGTTTGTGCCCTGTCAAGAGCATTCTTGATACCTCCAGCAAAGTCGACATGGTTATCTTTGAGCAATATCATGTCAAACAGTCCGATGCGGTGATTTTCTCCCCCACCAATCTTCACGGCCATTTTCTCTAATATGCGCATTCCTGGGGTTGTCTTGCGTGTGTCGAGCACCTTACATTTGGTTCCCTCAAGAAGTTTCATGTACCGGGCGGTGGTGGTGGCGATGCCACTCATTCTCTGCATGACATTCAGCATCAATCGCTCGGTCTGCAGGAGAGAGCGCACTTTGCCTCGTGTGACAAACACTATATCGCCGACTGCGACCTTAGTCCCATCCTCAATGAATTGCTCTATCTCCAAAGACGGGTCAAATCTGTGAAAAATCTTTTTTGCCACTTCAACTCCCGCAATTATGCCATTCTCTTTGACAAGGAGTTTCTGCGCTCCCATGGCATCCTCTGGTATGCAGCACAAAGTTGTGTGATCTCCGTCACCAATATCTTCTGCGAAAGCCAAATCAATCAATTTGTCTTCCAATTCGTCTACTGTATACATTGTAGCTTCGTTTATAGTGTATTAATCAAAAAGCTGCCTTCTATTCATGCGCCCCATGGCACTATTCGCCACTTTGGGGTTTTATGGACAATTCCAGTTCGTCAAGTTGTTTTTGGTCAACTACCGATGGAGCATCAAGCATAACGTCACGTCCCGAATTGTTCTTTGGGAATGCGATACAATCCCTAATGGAGTCCAAACCGGCAAAGAGACTCACAAAGCGGTCAAGACCATAGGCAAGACCTCCGTGAGGAGGTGCTCCGTATTTGAAGGCATTCATAAGGAAGCCAAACTGCTCTTGCGCCTTTTCGGGAGTAAAGCCCAGCACTTCAAATATCTTGGCTTGCAATATAGCATCGTGGATACGGATGGAACCACCGCCTACTTCAACGCCGTTGCACACCATGTCGTAGGCATCGGCCAACACGCTTGCAGGGTCGGTATCAAGTTTGGGAACATCACAAGGCTTGGGTGCGGTAAAGGGGTGATGCATGGCCATAAGGCGCTGCTCTTCATCGCTCCATTCAAACATCGGGAAGTCCACTACCCACAACAAGGCAAACTTATTCTTGTCACGAAGTCCCAATCTAGTTCCCATTTCAAGTCGAAGTTCACACAGTTGCTTACGCGCCCTCATCGCATCAGGTCCACTTATTATTAGTATAAGGTCGCCTGCCTCTGCACCCATCTTCTGCGCCATAGCAACGAGCACCTCCTGGCCATAGAATTTGTCTACGCTGCTTTTTACCGTGCCATCGTCTTGAACGCGGGCATAAACAAGGCCCTTTGCTCCAATCTGCGGGCTCTTGACAAAGTTGGTAAGTTCATCAAGCTGTTTGCGCGTATATGAAGCACAACCTTTTGCACAGATTCCGCCAATATATTCAGCCTCATTGAACACACCGAAGCTACCCGATCCCTTGAGTACATCCATCAATTCCACGAACTCCATACCGAACCGCATGTCGGGTTTGTCGCTACCAAAGCGAGTCATCGCCTCTATCCAAGGCATGCGAATGAAAGGAGCTTCGCCCAAATCATATCCTCTAACTTCTTTGAAGAGATATTTGGTCATTTCCTCGAACGTCTTGATTATGTCATCTTGCTCTACGAAACTCATCTCGCAGTCTATTTGGGTAAACTCTGGCTGACGGTCTGCACGCAAGTCTTCGTCGCGGAAGCATTTCACAATTTGGAAATATCTATCCATTCCAGCTACCATCAAAAGCTGTTTCAGAGTCTGTGGACTTTGTGGCAAAGCGTAAAACTGACCAGGGTTCATGCGTGAGGGGACAATGAAATCGCGGGCTCCTTCAGGAGTACTGCCTACGAGTACAGGCGTTTCTATCTCCAAGAATCCCTTTGAGTCCAAGAAACTTCTGACGGCAAGGCAAAACTTGTGGCGCAACTCTAGGTTTGCTCTCACACAATTGCGACGCAGATCAAGATAACGGTATTTCATACGGATATCATCGCCACCATCGGTTTTATCCTCTATTGTAAATGGGGGAATCAAGCTTTTATTCAACACCTTAAGTTCTGATGCTATTATCTCGATGTCGCCAGTGCCAATTTTAGGATTTTTATTGTAACGCTCGTTGACGGTACCGACTATTTGAACTACAAATTCACGTCCGAGTTTGTTAGCCTCGTCACACAGGGTTTTGTCTACTTCTTCATTAAATACTATCTGGGTAATTCCATAGCGATCGCGTATGTCCACAAATGTCATACCGCCCATCTTACGGGTCTTTTGCACCCAACCCGACAGGGTTACTTTATTTCCGACATCTGAAATGCGAAGTTCACCACAAGTTTTTGTTCTATACATAATTCCTTCTATTTTTATGCATTCTTGATATATTCGACTATCCACTGCCCTACTTCTACGGTGCCATACTTGCCTCCATCAGGGACTTGGATTTCTGGTGTACGCACATTAGCCTCAAGAGAAGCGTCAACCGCCTTTCTCACGAGTTGACCTTCTTCTTTCAGGTTGAAGTATTCAAACAACATAGCAACCGAAAGAATTTGTGCAAGAGGATTTGCAATATTCAACCCCTTAGCTTGCGGCCAAGAACCATGAATTGGCTCAAAGACAGGAGTGCCCGAACCTATGGAAGCTGACGGAAGCAGTCCCATGCTTCCAGATATGCATGAACCCTCATCGGTAAGTATGTCACCAAATGTATTTTCAGTAACCATCACATCAAAGAACTTGGGTTCCTGAATCATACGCATTGATGCATTATCCACATACATATAGTCGGTAGTCACATCGGGATAGTTTTTAGACATTTCCTGTGCAACCTTACGCCACAGACGAGAGGAAGCGAGCACGTTGGCCTTGTCTACAACCGTCAGGTGGTGATTACGTCTTTGAGCATATTCGTAAGCTACCTTGAGAATGCGTTCCACTTCCACACGCGTATACTTATTAGTGTCATAAGCCACGTCGTCACCTTCAAGTTTTTCGCCAAAATACATTCCGCCAGTGAGTTCGCGAATGCATATAAAGTCTGCTCCTCTAACTAACTCGTCTTTCAATGGAGACTTGTGAACCAAGCAGTCGAAAGTCTGCACAGGCCTTATGTTGGCGAACAGCCCAAGTTGCTTTCTCATTGCCAGCAAGCCCTGCTCTGGACGCACTTTGGCTGACGGATCGTTGTCATACTTCGGGTCACCAACAGCAGAGAACAACACTGCGTCTGAATTTTGGCAAATATTGTAAGTTTCTTCTGGGAAAGGATTACCCACAGCTTCAATGGCTGCGGCACCAGCAAGAGCTGTTTCAGTTTGAATATCGTGATTGAATTTTTCAGCAACAGCTTTAAGAACATTCACTCCCTGAACGGAGATTTCCGGTCCTATGCCATCACCAGGCAACACTGCGATTTTAAGTTTCATGATTTATTCTTATTTTGTTTATTTGTTTTGTTTATACCACAATTACCTTTTTCAGCAAGCCAACTCAACTATGGTGATTCCTGCTCCGCCGAATTGTACGTGCTCGTCGCGACATGAAACGACAGCTGGCACTGTCCTTAGATATTGCCTAATGGTCTGTCTCAAATAGCCCGTCCCCGTGCCATGGAGTATGCTCAATCTGCTCGCACCACATTGTATTGCATCCTCCACAAAGTACATCACCGTCTCAAGGGCTTCTTGACCACTCATACCCCTAACATCTATGTCAGGCTTGAACTGCAGACGCTTCTCACGCATTGAGTCGCGCGTTTGCTTCCCAATGAAATTAACTGGAGCATGGGTGTCATGAAATTCTGCTTCACTAGCTTTTTCAAGTTTTTGCAATTTAATGGTTATTTTCATTGTGCCAGTCTGAACCAAAGCTGAGTTTCCACTTATTTGTACGACTTTTCCTACCGTTGACGTTCCTGTAATTTTCACAAAATTGCCAAGTTTTATTTCTTCTGTGGAGCTACGTCTTTCCTTGTTGTCAACAAGGATTGGTTCGGATTTGCCCTGTTTTCTTCTACGCTCCTCGCGGTTAAGTCGTCTTTGCCGTATCTGCTCAATCTTTTTGTCGATGCTATCATCTGGCGCTGCCTCGTCGCCAAGTACCTGCGTTTTGAATTCATTCAATTCATTGCGCAAACGTTTCGTTTCCTCCTTGTCAGCTTGTGCCTCTTTTATTGAGCGAATGGTGTTTTCTATCACCGCATTGCTTTCCTTGAACAAAATCTCTGCCCTATTCTTGGCCTCTGCCATAAACTTCTTGCGCTCACTGTCCAAGGCCGCCAATCTCCTTTCGTAGGTTTCGACCATCTGCTGCAAGCTACGTTCCTTTTGGTGCACACTAAGACGTTTGTTTTCCCAATAGCGCTTATCTCTGACAATGTCTTGCAGATATTTGTCGCTTTTGATATAGTCATCGCCCACTATCTTAACAGCCTCGTCAATCACCCGTCCAGGCAAACCTATGCTGCGTGCTATCTCCACAGCAAACGAACTGCCAGGATTACCTATTTGCAATGTGAACACGGGTTTCATTTCTCCACGGTCATAAAGCATTGCGCCATTGACAATGCCATCATGATTGTCGGCATAGTACTTCAGATTTTGGAAATGTGTTGTAATTATTCCATACGTCATTTTCTCAAGGAACACATCAAGTATTGCCTGAGCTATCGCTGCACCTATTTGGGGCTCTGTTCCACTACCGAATTCGTCAATCAACACTAGGCTTCTACCAGTACAAGCTTTCATCATCCTCTTCATGTTCTGCAAGTGACTTGAATAGGTTGACAAATCGTTCTCTATGCTTTGTTCATCACCGATATCCAGTAGTATATCATCGAAGACTCCAGTTCTAGAACTTTCTGCTAACGGAACGGACAAACCACACTGAAGCATATACTGCAACAACGCCATCGTCTTCAAGCAGACGGATTTACCACCGGCGTTGGGACCAGAAATCAACAATATCCGGTTTTGGGGTGTTAGCTTTATGTCTAGAGGGACAATCTGTTTTCCCTGCTTCTGTAGCGACATCTGGAGTAAGGGGTGTCTGGCTTGACCCCAATCAACGGTTGCCATAGACTTAACTATAGGCTCTGTAGCATCCAATTTGTCCGCCAATATAGATTTGGCTCTAACAAAATCTATTTTTCCTATAAAAGCTAACCCTGCCAACATACGCGGTATCTGCGGTCGAATAATTTCCGACATTGCCTGCAAAATCAAGATAATGGCACGTTGTTCCTCTGCTTCAAGAGTTCTTATGCGGTTATTTGCCTCTACGACCTCTGTCGGCTCAATGAATACAGTCTTACCTGTTGCCGACTCATCATGCACGATTCCTCGCAGTCTGCGTTTCATGCCAGGCTTCACAGGAATAACCAAGCGTCCATCCCGATATGTCGGATTGACATCTCTTTCCACAATTCCATTTTCTTGCGCCTTTTGCAGTACTGAACGTAGTGATATGTTAACACTTCGCCTAGCACTCGTCAGAGAAGCCCTAATGTTTGCCAACTCGGGAGATGCATCGTCTTTAACTTTTCCGTAGCTATTAAGAATGCTGTCGACCTGTATAAGGAAACGCGGAAATAACTCTACGCCAGAAGCCATCTCTGCCAGCAGAGGGTATTTATATGCCTGGAGAGTCTCCGCATCATTTCCGTATACTTTACCTTGAGCTTCCACCGCCGTCAAGAACTTTACCATACCCGACAGTGTGTCCATTGTATTTCTCAAGCAAAAGAGTTCGCTCTCATCGAGATAAGTTCCCTTAATCTGTATCCTAATTAGGGACGATCGCAAATCATTGTAATTCTGCATTGGGAAATCTGTATCGTCATCCAATATAGACCGAAACTCCTTGACCGTGGCAAGCTGCTTGTTTATCAGCGTAACATCAGTACAGAACTCCATCTTGTTGACCTCATCAACCCCCATAGCAGACAGACACCTGCCTCTTAGCAACGTGCGAATCTCGTTAAAACCAATCTTTACTTCAAAATTGTCGGGGTATATCATAGCCAGATTTCCTTAATGCGCTTTTCTTCCTAATCTATTGTTTGCAAAATTAAAAAAAACATTTCCCGTAGCGAAGAAAAACTACAACAAACTCAAAAACTCACGGATTATTCTTTGTCAGTTCAAAACAAAGCTGTAATTTTGCAGTGAATTTAGAAACAAGGGGAAAAGCAAGGCGTTGCTAGTATGATTGTTTCAGACATGGAGAGATGGTAGAGTGGTCGATTACAGCGGTCTTGAAAACCGCCGTACCGAGAGGTACCGGGGGTTCGAATCCCTCTCTCTCCGCGTTCAACCTTGATTATCAAGGTGTTACGATTTAAGTACCCGAAAAGGTCTTTTTCGGGTTTCTTTTTACCCTTTTCTTGACCTCCACCACCACACAACAACGGCAAAAGCAATAAGAAGGACGAAAACGGCGCGTATAGGCGCGAAATATCCGAATTTCGGGCTTTGTTGCTCCTTCTTTTGGTCGTTTTCGGTCGTTTCTGCGCTCTTTTGGCTGTCCTCGCGGCTCTTTTCGGTCGTTTTAGCCTGCGTTTCCTGCTTCTCGCTGCTGTTTCCGTTGATGGTAATACGCCCGGAAGTAATGGACTTTATGCCGCTTTTCTTGTCGGGCGGTTTGCGCTGGCTGTTACCCTTGGAATTTTCGGGTATCGGGTATTCTGTCAGCAGGTCGCTGCTCCCGTCGTTGTACTCCACTTTGGTAAAGTCTACCACTACGTTAGTATTGGTGTTTACTTCAGTGTTGGTCGTGGAATCTGCCGTTTTGTCGCTCTCGCTGTTGGTCTTTTCCGTCTGCGATGCCGTTACGCTCGTTTCCTCCTTAATGGTTTTTCGAGTACTGCTGCACCCGAAAACGCAAAGAAGAATGAACACGGCAATAATGACACCTAATAACTTCTTCATACGTCCTTGAATTGAAATTCGGTTAATGTCTTGCCGTCCGTGGTATATTTCAGCTTGCCGTACTCAATACACGCGAGGCGGTTAAGCCAGCCGTTTCTGAACCGCTTTTGCTTCGGGTTGGCTCTGATGATGCCTTCAAAGAAGGAAACACGGGCTTTCTTTATAGCCGTGAATAGCTGGCGCGGCTCTTTGGAGTTAAGCGCGGCTATTGTTTTGTCGCCTACAATGCCGTCCACCTTCACACCCAGCAGCCGCTGTACGTTGGTTATTCCGTGCTTGCCGGAACCCCATACCCAATCTACGATAATGTTGGCTACCGACTGACTTTTTATTTTGTCGGCTTTCCACCTGTCCCAAAAGTGCGGCTTCATAACCACGTTTACCGCGTCGTCTGTGGTAATCTTTCTAAGGTCGTCTACGTCTATATCGCCGTCGCCGTCCTTGTCGTAGCCTACCTGTTTCCACGTTGCAAGCGTTACGCCCTTGTTGGTCGCCCCTCCCCGGTCTATCGGGTCGTTGGCAAAACCGCCCTCCCATGCAAGTATGAAGGGAGCTAAAATCTTGATGTTCGCCATAATCTGCTAATCTACAAATTCGGGTAAAATGTACTGAATGTTCATGGCGGCTTCGTGCAGTATGTTGCGAGCATCCTGCTCGTTAATCTCCGCGTCGAGGGTAAACTCCACGAATATAGAGCCTATCCAATCGTGACTGTTATCACTAAGCCGCTTTATTATCACTTGCGAAGTACCGCAGGACAAAAGCAAAGATTTCGCGCATCTGTCCTTTACCTGCTGGTCTATGTCCGTAATGAACATAAACAGGTTCTTTGTAAGGTCGCTGCAAAACTTCGCTACGTCGCTCATCTTCAAATACTGAATGTGCGGTTTCATGCTCTCCACGCCCTTGCGCTTGCTTTCAAAGTAAATGCTTATCATGCTTTCGTTGCCCAACGGGTGCGGCTGCACAATATAAACGCGGTCGGCTTTAAGGTCGTGCAGGACTCCCCACAACTCGCCGTAAACTACCGCAGAATTGTCCGCGCGTCGCTTTCTCCGCGTTTCGTTCTCTGTCCGCATCTGCTCTACCTTCAAGTCCGTTATTTTGTTCTTGGTGTATTGGTTGTATGCGAACCATGCCGCGATGATAGTGCCTATCGCGCTAATTATTGCTGGTAAATACTCCATGCCTTACTCTGTTTTGTTATACCCTGCGGTCTGCAAGTCGGCGCGTACCATCGTCTTGATGGCAATCACGCGGCTAAGGTGCGCTTTGTACTCCGTTACTGCCTTCGCCTTGCGCGTGTTGTCCGTTTCCAGCCCCAACTGTGCGGCGTAGTAGTCGTTGATGAGTGAGAACTCCTCGTTTTCGTCCACCTCGTTACGGATGACCGCTCGCGTAAGGTTTTCGTAGGTCGGCTTTTCCCACACTTGCACCGTATCGAAGTTGTAAACGGTCTTTTCGCCTACCCCCTCGTCTGCTACTCTCTCTTCCACGATGTTATAGTTGTAGTGGAATGACCCGTTACCCAAATCTTGGATAATGTCGGGTCTAACGTCTGAACTTGATTTCATACGGTTTAATCTTTGAATTTAACTTGTTAATAAAATACTCGCTATCGCTGTGCTTTGCCCATCCCCACCATGACGCTACGCGCTGCTTGAACTCCTCGTTAGTTGGCGGTTTCTTCCTTTTCCTCAACTTGGCTACCTTCCGGCAAAGGTTTTGCTTTATACGCTTTCTTAGCCGTGTTTCGTTGTGGTAGAACACAAAGCCCAAGAAGTCTATACCGCGCCCGTGCCTGTCCTTGTGGTCTTTCACTACCGGGAAAATCTGCTTACTGTCCTTTACATGCAGTTTCAAGCCCGTAAGGTAGGTTTCAAACTCTGCAAGCAATTCGCGTAGATACTTCTTGCTGCCGTGCAATACTACAATATCGTCAGCGTATCTGAAGTAATGCCTTACCCGTTTAACCTCCTTTACCCAATGGTCGAAGTAGGCTAATACGAAGTTCGCTAAGTATTGGCTTAGGTAGTTGCCAATCGGCAAGCCCTCCGCGCTGTCTATTATCCCGTCCAAAAGGTTAAGCAGCCGTGTGTCCTTAATCTTCCGGCGAACAATGGACTTTAATACGCCGTGGTCTATTGAAGGGTAAAACTTGCGTATGTCTATTTTCAGACAATACGCGCAGCCGGTTTTATCCCGGTCTATCGCCTTCCGTACCTTATCCGCTGCCGCCTGTATTCCTCGCCCTTTGATGCAGCTATAAGTGTCTGCCGTGAATACAGACACCCATACAGGCTCCAAAATGCTCATTATTGCGTGGTGTACAATGCGGTCGGGAAAGTATGGAAGGCGGTAAATAATACGTTCCTTTGGTTCGTATATCGTAAATACACTATATTCCGAAGTCTTGTAAGTTCCGGCTTTCAATGCTTCGTGCAAAGCCAAAAGGTCGGCTTCGGCGTTTTTGTCGTGTACCCTCACGCCATAGGTATGGGTTTTGCCCTTACGGGCGCGTTCGTCCGCAAGCCGCAAATTATCCATGCTTATTATCTTGTCGTAAAGGTTGCCTAACCTCTTCATAGTGTTGCTTTGCTGATTAAGTGGGGTTCTTCGGTTGCCCTACCAAATCCCGTTAATGTTTACTGTTTTTCGCCTTTTGGTCGGCGTGGTCTTTGTCCTTGTATTGTTTTGCTAAATGTTATCAGTATAGCCGAGAGCCGAAGCGCGTATTCGCATCCGTAGCCGCGGCAGACGTA
>CAVCAW010000067.1:0-10592 GCA_963600315.1 Bacteroidaceae bacterium
TAAAAAAAAAAACAGACAGCCAAATGTTTTGGTAAAAATCTAACGTCAACATGTTAATTTTCGAGATTTACGAAAACGGAGCAATCGAGTAGAGGGTAAATGCTAATCATAAAAGGCTGTCACCTCCCAGTTTCGCATTTAGCGACCTTACACCACCGTACATGCAGTTCCGCATACGGTGGTTTCGTGATTTCTTATCTCATAGATGTGTGGCAAGTTGTTTCAGGTATCCCCTTGAATAGCATCACTTCAACCCTACTGTCGGATTCCGTCCTATCGTCTTGGACAGAGAGTTTCTTTCGAACATCTGGCGAGAAGCCTCACAAGGAAGCAACCACATACTGTTGCACTGAACGATTCAGTCCTTCACTATAAGCACATGTGCCTTGGATATTACGGACATCAGCTGACTTCTCGCAGCAAGCTTTACTCCGTCATGGTGCATCGAATGATTCATCCTCTCCATGCGTCCGTGAGACATCGTCGGACAAGGGCATCGCCTTTCCATCTCATGTCCACTTCATATACGCCAACCGTTCTGAATAGCTATTAGGCTCTGGATTGTTTACCTTGTCCACGGTTATATGCCTTGTATGAAGTTAATTTTAGTTAGATCAGATGTTTGTCTCTGACATCTTTCAGATTCCGCCTTGCGATGGACACCCTTGTCTCTCTGACTGGACGATTCCCACTACCAGGGCTCGTTAGTGACTTGCGACCATTAGACAACACACATACTAGCCAAACAAAAAAGCCCGAAGCACTATTATAATAGTGCTTCGGGCAGGTATTTTGTGCTCTTAGGAGTTTTACGGGACAGCAATAATTTTGCAAATTATCCTCACTGAATTTCTTCTGAGCCGTATTTCGTGTTCGTTTGGATTTTTCTAACAATCCGCCTGTCTGTTGAATTGGTGCTGATATATAATAGCCTACGGCACTTACTCATTGAAAAAGGAGCAAGTGCCGCAGGAACAAGACCTCATATAGGGCTAGGACAGATTAACGATACCTATACTTATTTCGTGAACTTGTAGCAAGTTCAAACGTTGTCATTACATACTGGAAATTTCGTTTAACGAAGCTAACGGAGAACTCAGCCACGCCATTACGCAACTTATCGTTGGCATAAACTTCGGCTGTATAACGAACGGACTGCCCAGGTGCGACTTCACTGATGACAGCAGTAGGCGATATTATTATATTCTTCGTGCCCTTAACGGAAATAACAGGAGCTATGTTATAGATTGTTGCATCTCCATTATTCTTAACTTCAAAAGCGATTTTGCAGTTCTCGCAAGCATCTATGGCTTTATTATTGTTAGTATCTATAAAGCGCAGGTTTTGAATCTCGATTTTAGAATACTCACGACCAAATTCTTTTGCTTCGTCAGAATATGTAGAATACTCAACCGTGCTACGGCGATTGTAACGGTCGGAGGTATAGTCATAATCACTATAGTCACGTTGTTGAACCTCAGGACTGGTAGCTGCTGCACCCACAGCAGCTCCGGCAATCATGCCTATCACGGTTCCTGCGTCAGAACCGCGCGGACCACCCATAAGACCGCCTATGGCTGAACCAAAAATACCTCCCAACAATCCGCCCCCAGCCGTTGCAGCGAACTGGTCAGAACTCGTACAACTGCCAAAAAGCAACAAGGTCGAAAGACCATAAATACATAGTTTATTCATATTGTCAAGTTATTTTCTTTAGGCAAAATTACTGCCTATCATTCATCCTTGATTAGGTAATATGGTTGTTTTTCTATCCTTTTAAGTTTTTTTGACAATAGACAGCAGTCTTAATTGTACCTTAGACATCTAAGATGACATTAAAAATCATTTATCATCAAGCTATTTGCGTTTAGTCATAGCGACGTTCTCTTACAAATCTATTCTCTATCTTTTATGCAACAATGTGTCTCAACAGAAAAAAACAAAAATTCTGCATCATAGCGACACCATCGCTAACTACAAGCCAATTATAAAAGTCTATTAGTTTCAACACTATTTATCGTCGGTGTCTAACCTTATGTATTAGGCGATATAACCAGCCTGTGTGGCGTGTTGTACCTATTAGGTAGTAACACAAAGCAAAAAAGCGGTCATAAACGTTCAAACGGCTAAAAACTTTCCAACGATAGCCTCTAAATGACACATGTTGTTCAAAGGCTTTAAATACTGACAACACCAAACGATTTTCACTATCTGTCAACTCCGGTCTATGAGAATAATACAGGACTGTTGTTTCTAAATAGAAATGCATCAGTTGTAGCATTAGTTTAAGACGTTCATTTTTTCTTTAAAGACTTCACAAAAAGCGTCATGTAACATCATTCCTGTTTGAAGACGTTGGAAACGGCGCATAGAAAATGTACATGTTATAGCATTAGGATTGCCTCGATAATAATAGAACGTTGCCGGAGCAAAGGCAACTTTGTTTGCCCATAGAAATTGCATACGGCTGTTGTATTCGTCACTGTCGTAATAATGAGTGTCATTGCGTTTATCTGACATCAGGTTCATTCTTACCAGTCCGAAACCATTTATCGTAAAGTCTGTGGAGAGATAAAATGCCTCTATGGGACTTAATATGACAGAATGGTCACCTCCAGGAGGATAAGAACCACGCCAAGTTCCAATAGAGCCGTCGGCGTACTTGAGTAACATGTCCGGAACGACAATGTCTGCTCCGGATACATGCGCACGCTCTACCAAGTGCTCTAAACTTCGGGGCGATATCGTATCGTCTTGTGACATATAGAAGGCATAGTCTCCACAGGCATATTGACATATTATAGAGATGTTACGAGCCACATTACCCATGGGATCATTGGGTTGTGACAAGACTTTTATACGGGCATCTTGTTTTGCGAACCTCTCCAATATATCACGGCTTCCATCTGTTGATCCATCGTCAAGTACTATCAGTTACCAGTCATTCAACGATTGGCAAGAACTGACGAGATGCTCGTCGGCAAATAAGACTCACCATTATAGACCGGCATCAATATGGATACTGACAAATGAGTTTCTTTATTGTTGTTCATAAATGGCTGTTGATAAATATTTTACAAAATAACACTGAAGACTCCTAAATTACAATAAGTATCTTTTGGGGATACATTCTCTTTGTTATTCTGAAATTACTTCCACGTTACCTGTAGTCTCTTTTGCTGTTATTACATATCTTTATACACAAAGATAACTAAAAGGGCTGTATTTTTAGTTAAGAACACAGACAAATTGTCATGTGCCAAGAAAGATTTACACATAAGTGTTATGTGAACAATTTCAGATTAAAAAAACAAAAAAGTCACACTCAAAAGCGTGACTTTTTTGTTTTCTAATGCTTTATAAGAAACTATTCAGCAGAGGTTTCTGCCGGAGTTTCTGTTGTTTCTGTTGTAGGAGCAGCCTCCTCAGTAGCAGATTTCTTAGCTCCGCGAGAACGACGTGTACGTGCCTTCTTAGGAGTCTTAGCCATGTTCTCGTCAAAGTCTACGAGTTCGATAAAGCAAATCTGAGCTCCATCGTCCTTGCGAGTGCCGAGCTTGATGATACGAGTGTAGCCTCCGGGACGGTTGGCAACCTTCTCAGCAACGGCTTTGAAGATTTCTTTCACAGCATCTTTATCCTGAAGATAAGAGAATACCACACGACGAGAATTTGTTGTGTCATCCTTAGACTTTGTAATCAGCGGCTCTACGAATTTCTTGAGAGCCTTGGCCTTAGCGAGAGTCGTAGTGATTCTTTTGTGCATTATCAAAGACACTGCCATGTTAGAAAGCATTGCAGATCTGTGAGATGCAGTACGACTCAAATGATTGAATTTCTTGTTATGTCTCATTTGTTAATCTTTGTCAAGTTTATACTTAGAAATATCCATACCAAACGACAGATTCAGACTCTGGAGCAAATCATCAAGCTCCGAGAGCGATTTCTTTCCGAAATTACGGAACTTCAAAAGGTCGCTCTTGTTGAATTTCACAAGGTCACCAATAGTCTCTACGTTGGCAGCCTTCAAGCAATTAAGCGCACGTACAGAAAGATTCTGATCAACGAGCAACTGCTTAAGGAGCTGACGCATACGCAAGACATCTTCATCGAAGCTTTCTGCCTCATCAATCTCAGTATTTTCGATAGTCATCTTCTCATCAGAGAAAAGCATGAAATGCTGAATCAAGATGCGAGCTGCTTCTTTGAGGGCGTCCTTAGGGTTGATTGAACCATCGGTTGTTACTTCGAGGGTCAAGCGTTCGTAGTCAGTCTTTTGTTCTACTCTATAATCATCTACAGCGTACTTCACATTGCGGATAGGAGTATATATGGAGTCAATAGGCAAAGTGTTGAGCTCCGTACAATATTGGCGGTTCTCCTCCGACGGTACATAGCCACGACCCTTGTTGATAGACAACTCTATTGACATAGAAGCCTTGGGGTCAAGATGGCAAATAACCAAATCCGGATTCAACACCTCGAATCCTGTGAGTACTTTGGCGATATCACCGGCTTTAAACTCTGAGGTTTTTTCTACCGTTATACTAGCCTTTTCTGTATCAATTTCATTAATTACCTGCTTAAAACGAACTTGCTTCAAGTTAAGGATAATGTTGGTCACATCTTCTATAACTCCTGGTACAGTGGAGAACTCATGTTCTACACCATTGATGCGGATTGCATTGATAGCAAAGCCCTCCAACGAAGAAAGAAGAATGCGGCGCAAAGCGTTTCCGACTGTTGTTCCGAAGCCAGGCTCCAATGGACGGAATTCGAATTTTCCGTATGTTGGGGTTGACTCCAACATTACTACCTTGTCAGGTTTTTGAAATGCTAATATCGCCATACTTAAATCACTATTTAGAATACAATTCTACAATCAACTGCTCCTTAATGTTCTCTGGAATGTCGGCACGCTCAGGGAGGTGGAGGAGTTTACCACTCTTGGAAGCCTCGTCCCATTCAAGCCATGCGTACTTGCTGTGGTTGAAACCTGCAAGTGAATCAGCAATGACCTCAAGAGATTTGGAGTTTTCACGTACACCAACAATCTGTCCTGGTTTTACAGAGTAAGAAGCAATGTTCACTACTCCACCATCAACAACAATGTGTTTGTGATTTACAAGCTGACGAGCAGCTGCACGAGTCGGAGCGATGCCGAGACGGAACACTATATTGTCGAGGCGTGCCTCAAGACCCTGAAGCAACACTTCACCAGTCACACCATCAGCACGAGAAGCTTTCTCAAAAAGAATGCGGAACTGACGCTCAAGCACACCATATGTATATTTCGCCTTCTGCTTCTCAGCAAGCATGACACCATACTCCGAAGGTTTGCGGCGACGGTCATGACCATGCTGGCCAGGAGGGAAATTTCTCTTTTCGAAAGACTTATCCGGTCCGTAGATTGGCTCACCAAACTTACGGGCAATACGTGTTTTTGGTCCTGTATATTTAGCCATTTGTATTTTTCTTTAATGTTCGATAAATGAAGTAAAATTATACTCTTCTTCTCTTAGGAGGACGGCAACCATTGTGTGGAAGCGGAGTAACGTCAACGATTTCCACGACCTCAATGCCCGCACCATGCACAGTGCGAATTGCAGACTCACGTCCCTGACCAGGGCCCTTGACATAAGCCTTTACCTTGCGAAGACCGAGATCGTATGCTACCTTAGCACAATCCTGAGCAGCCATCTGAGCAGCGTAGGGAGTATTCTTCTTAGACCCACGGAAGCCCATCTTACCTGCGGATGACCATGAAATCATTTCGCCCTCACTGTTTGTCAAAGATACGATGACATTGTTGAACGAACTATGAACATGAAGCTGACCCATAGCAGTAACTTTAACTACTCTCTTCTTAGCGGATACTGTTTTCTTAGCCATATTAGTTATTATTTAGTAGCCTTTTTCTTGTTAGCAACTGTCTTCTTCTTGCCCTTACGTGTACGGGCATTGTTTTTAGTACTTTGACCACGTACAGGCAAACCGTTACGATGACGGACACCACGATAGCAACCGATATCCATCAGACGCTTGATGTTCATTTGGGTTTCCGAACGAAGGTCACCTTCTACCTTGAAGTTTGCTCCGATCACTTCACGAATCTTAGCGGTCTGTTCGTCTGTCCAGTCCTGAACCTTGATATCGCGATCAATACCAGCCATCTCAAGTATTTTGTTTGAGCGGCTGCGACCTATTCCGTAAATATAGGTCAAAGCAATTTCGCCTCTCTTGTTCTGAGGCAAATCTACACCAACAATTCTAATTGCCATATATTATATCAATTATTTTTTTGTTTGTGATTAACCCTGACGAAGTTTAAACTTAGGGTTTTTCTTGTTAATAACATACAAACGGCCCTTGCGACGTACAATCTTGCACTCTGGGGTACGTTTCTTTATAGATACTCTTGTCTTCATATTATATGTGTTTTATTTATATCTGAATACTATCCTGCCCTTTGACAAGTCATAAGGACTCATTTCCAGTTTGACTTTATCGCCAGGAAGAATGCGGATGTAATGCAAGCGCATCTTACCTGAGAGATGAGCTGTTATCTGATGACCATTTTCCAATTCCACACGGAACATTGCATTTGACAATGCCTCGAGGATTACGCCATCCAGTTCAATTGCTGATTCTTTCGACATGACTTCTGCGCGTTAATATAACTTACCTTCAATCTGTTCTACTTCTTCAAAAGATGATAATATGTCCGCCTTGCCATTATGAATTGCTATGGTATGCTCAAAATGTGCAGCTGGTTTCCCATCACGAGTGACTATCGTCCAGCCATCAGACATAATGCATATCTCGCGACTACCCATCGTAATCATAGGTTCTATCGCAATACACAAACCGTTTTTAATCACAGGTCCATTGCCACGTCTTCCATAGTTGGGAACCATCGGCTCTTCGTGCATTTCACGACCTATACCATGGCCACACAACTCACGGACAACACCATAACCTTGAGACTCGCAATGCTGCTGTACAGCATAACCGACATCACCAATTCGGCGTCCTGCAATAGCAGCTTCAATGCCACAATACAAGCTCTCCTTAGTGGTCTTCAGCAATTGCTTAACTTCGCTAGAGACTTCACCTACGCAAAAGGTATAGCAAGAATCTCCATTGTAACCATTTAAGAGAGTGCCGCAATCAACTGAAACGATGTCTCCGTCCATAAGAGGTTTGTCCGTGGGAATACCATGAACTACCTGTTCATTAACGGAAGTGCAAACCGAAGCGGGGAAAGGAACTCCATCTGAACTAGGGAAGCCCTTAAACGTAGGAATAGCACCATGGTCTCTGATAAAAGTCTCTGCGAGAGTATCTATCTGACGTGTGGTAACGCCCGGCTTGATTATGCGAGCTACTTCGGCAAGCGTCTTGCCAACCAGCAAGTTCGCCTGCCGTAACAGCTCTATTTCATCTTCTGTCTTTAAATAAATCATGTTAGTAGGCACTTACACCACGTGTGCGTGTGCGTCGAGTAGTCAACAAGCCATCATAATGTCTTACGAGCAAATGGCTTTCAATCTGCTGTAAGGTGTCTAGGACAACACCTACGAGAATCAGCAAGGAGGTTCCACCGAAGAACTGAGCAAATCCCTGATTAATGTCGAACATACGAGCAAAGACGGGCAAAATTGCAATCAAAGCGATAAACAAAGAGCCTGGCAATGTTGTATACGACATCACGTCATCAAGATAATCCGCGGTATTTTTACCTGGCTTGATGCCGGGAATAAAACCGTTATTACGCTTGAGCTCATCGGCCATCTGAACAGGATTGAGAGTAATCGCAGTATAGAAATAGGTGAATGCGATTATCAGCAACACAAATATCAGATTGTACAAGAAGCTATTCATATCCAGAAGATTGCTTAGGATAGCACCATTCTCACCACCTGTGCGTGCCAATGTAATTGGGATAAACATCAATGCTTGAGCAAAGATGATAGGCATAACATTGGCGGCAAAAAGCTTAATTGGGATGTACTGACGTGCACCACCAACTTGCTGGCCACCTTGAACACGCTTTGCATATTGCACTGGCACCTTGCGAACGGCCTGAACCAACAGAATGGCCACACCGATAACAACGATGAGAGCAAGTATCTCAAACAAGAACTTAACCAAACCGCCAGCTCCCGGAGAAGTAAGCGCTGTAACGAATTCCTGACCGATAGACTGCGGCAAGCGAGCAATGATACCAATCATGATAATCATAGACACACCATTACCAACACCCTTGTCAGTTATACGCTCACCAAGCCATAAGATAAACATACTTCCAGCGGCAAGTATAATCGTTGATGTAATGAGGAACATACCCCAAGGCAATACATTGCTGATAGCGCCAGCAGCCTGAGTCTGAAGGTTAATCAAGTACATCGGAGCTTGGAATAGCAAGATAGCTATTGTCAAGTAACGAGTGTACTGGTTAATCTTGCGACGACCACTTTCTCCCTCACGCTGCATTTTCTGAAAATAAGGAACAGCGAGTGCCAACAACTGCATTACAATCGAGGCGGAGATATATGGCATAATACCCAATGCAAAGATGGACGCATTAGAAAATGCACCTCCAGAGAACATATCCAGCAGAGACATCAATCCATCCCTAGTTTGATCCGAGAGAGAACTCAGTTTCTGAGGATCAATGCCTGGAAGGACAACGAATGAACCAAATCTGTATATGGCAACAAACAATATTGTTATGAGCAGGCGAACTTTCAAATCCTCTACCCGCCATATATTCTTTAATGTCTCAATGAATTTTTTCATTTGTTAGATTTTGGTGGCGTTGCCGCCAAGTGCCTTAATAGCTTCTTCTGCAGACTTAGAGAATGCGTTAGCCTCAATATCCAATTTAGAAGTGAGTTTTCCATTGCCCAGAACCTTCACGCATTGGTTCTTAGAAACGAGACCACTCTCTACATAATTGTTAAGAGTAATAGCAGACAGGTTCTTTGCTTCAGCCAAAGCCTGAATTACATCCAAGTTGATTGCTTTATATTCTACACGATTGATGTTCTTGAAGCCGGATTTCGGCACACGGCGCTGAAGCGGCATCTGACCACCTTCAAAACCAATCTTCTTCTTGTAACCAGAACGGGATTTTGCACCCTTATGACCACGAGTTGATGTACCACCCAAGCCAGAGCCTGGTCCACGACCAATTCTTCTTCTTGAATGAGTAGATCCTTCCGCAGGTTTTAAACTATGTAATTTCATGTCTTTTTGTTTTTACTATTCAACAACGCTCACCAGGTGATGAACTTTCTGAATCATTCCGCGAATGCAGGCATTGTCCTCGTGTGACACAACGGCATTCATTTTTTTCAAACCCAGAGAATCAAGTGTTCTTTTCTGGTCTTTCGGAGCACCAATACGGCTCTTAATTTGCTTGATTTTAATAGTTGCCATACTTCACTTAACCTTTAAATACTTTTTCCAGACTAATCTTACGGGTCTCGGCAACGGTATGTGCATCACGCAGTTCTGCCAAAGCAGCAACCGTAGCCTTTACGAGGTTGTGGGGATTGGACGAGCCCTTTGATTTAGCAAGGACATCGGTAACACCTACGCTCTCAAAAACGGCACGCATAGCACCACCTGCTACCACACCAGTACCAGGAGCGGCAGGAAGCATGAGAACCTTAGCTCCACCAAACTTAGCAGTCTGCTCATGTGGAATTGTGCCTTTAAGTATAGACACTTTAATCAAGTTTTTCTTTGCGGACTCAACGCCTTTGGCAATTGCAGCAGAAACTTCACCGGCTTTGCCAAGGCCATAACCGATTACGCCCTTTCCGTCGCCAACTACAACAATAGCTGCGAAAGTAAAGGTTCTACCACCTTTCGTAACTTTCGTTACCCTATTAAGCGCTACTAATTTCTCGGTAAGCTCTTCAGTGTTTATATTAACTCTATTTGCCATAATCAATTAAAATTTAAGTCCGCCCTTGCGAGCACCGTTAGCGACTTCCATTACACGTCCATGATAGAGGTATCCGTTACGGTCAAATACAACCTGAGAGATACCTGCTTCAATAGCGAGCTTGGCAATCTTTTCTCCTACTACCGCAGCCTGTTCGCTCTTGGGCATCTTTTCCAACCCAAGTGATGATGCAGAAACCATAGTGGTTCCTGTCTCATCATTAATAATCTGTACGTAAATCTGCTTGTTGCTGCGGAACACGCAAAGACGCGGGCGCATAGCTGTGCCAGAAATCTTGTTACGCACACGATATTTAATTCTAACCCTTCTATTTGTATTCTTTGTCATAATCTAAACGTTTTTATGATTATTTAGCCGCAGCTGACTTACCAGACTTACGACGAATAACCTCTCCAACATACAAAATACCTTTGCCTTTGTAAGGTTCCGGCTTGCGGAAAGAACGGATCTTGGCACAAACGAGGCCAAGGAGTTCCTTGTTGCAAGATTCCAGACAAATATAAGGGCGCTTGTTTCTCTCAGACTTAGTTACGATTGAAATTTCTTTCGGCAACTCCATAAATATAGGGTGGGTATAACCAAGAGCGAACTCTATCACCTGACCTTCGTTAGA
>CAVCAW010000067.1:10602-14281 GCA_963600315.1 Bacteroidaceae bacterium
ATAGCCGACTCCGACCAACTCCATCTCACGTTTATAACCTTCTGATACGCCAACTACCATGTTATTGACCAAAGCACGGTAGAGACCATGGAAAGCATGCATCTGCTTCGGGCTGACAGTGTCGTTAGCCTCATCCATTTCAAAGGTCATCTGACCATTTTCAATCTTAACAATAATAGAAGGATGCACAAATTGGCTTAACTCACCCTTCGGTCCTTTTACAGACACTACATTATCCTTGATGTCTACTGTGACACCTGCAGGAATGTTAATCGGCAATTTACCTATTCTTGACATGTGATTTCCTCCTTAAATGTTAATAAACATAACAGAGCACCTCGCCACCAATCTTAAGTTGCGAAGCCTCCTTGTCTGTCATCACTCCCTTGGAAGTAGAAATGATGGCAACACCTAAACCATTAATTACTCTTGGCATGGTCTTGTAGCCAGTATACTTACGCAAACCTGGAGAAGAGACTCTCTGCAATGATTTAATTGCATTGGTCTTACCAGTTGCGTCATACTTCAGCGCAATTTTAATCATGCCCTGCTTGCCATCCTCGATAAACTTAAAATTGAGGATGTAGCCTTTTTCAAAAAGGATCTTGGTAATGTCCTTCTTCAAATTTGACGCAGGAACCTCTACTACTCTGTGATTTGCACGGATAGCATTTCTGAGGCGTGTCAAATAATCTGCTATTGGATCTGTCATATAAATAAATGTTTTAATTAATCGGGAGAACCCGACAATATTAAAAAATATTTGTTTTGTTTTCTAAGATTACCAGCTTGCTTTCTTAACCCCAGGGATAAGACCAGCGGAAGCCATCTCACGGAACTGAATACGAGAGAGACCGAACTGGCGGATGTAACCCTTTGGACGACCTGTAATCTTACATCTGTTATGCAAGCGGATAGGATTTGCATTGCGAGGAATCTCCTGCAGTTTGCGGGCAGCCTCATAAGCCTCCATGGGGTCAGTAGACTTGTTGACAATTTCCTTCAACGCTGCACGCTTAGCAGCGTATTGAGCAACCATCTTCGCACGCTTTACCTCGCGAGCTTTCATTGATTCTTTTGCCATCGTTGTTATTTTTTAGCATTCTTAAAAGGAAGGCCGAACTCTTTCAACAGCGCAAATCCTTCTTCGTCAGTAGTGGCTGTCGTAACGAAAGTTATATTCATACCTTGAATACGATCTACGGCATCAATATTGATCTCCGGGAAAATAATCTGCTCTTCAATACCGAGAGTATAATTTCCACGACCATCAAATTTTCCGCCAATACCCTTGAAGTCACGGATACGCGGCAAAGCAATCCTGACAAGTTTCTCCAAGAACTCATACATGCGCTCACGACGGAGTGTAACTCTGACGCCAATAGGCATCTTCTTACGCAGTTTGAAATTAGCGACGTCCTTCTTTGAAACAGTAGCAACTGCCTTTTGACCAGTAATCGCTGTGATTTCATTGATGGCCACATCAATAATCTTCTTGTCCTGTGTGGCAGCACCGAGACCCTGATTGACAACTATTTTCTTCAACACAGGAATCTGCATTGTCGAGCTGTAACCAAACTGCTTCATCAATGCAGGAGCGATACGCTCTGCATATTCTTTCTTTAATTGTGCTGTATTTGCCATTAGTTGATTTCCTCCCCTGATTTCTTTGCATAACGGACACGTTTGCCGTCAGCATTCAATTTACGACCAATGCGGGTAGGTTTGCCCGTCTTGGGATCTACCACATTTAAATTTGAAATATGGATAGGAGCTTCCTGCTTAACGATTCCTCCTTGTGGATTCTTTGCGCTAGGCTTCTGGCTCTTGGAGACCATATTTATACCCTCTACGATGGCGCGCTGTTTGTCTACCAACACCTTGAGGACTTTGCCCTTGGCACCTTTGTCCTCGCCGGCATTAACATAAACAGTGTCGCCGCTCTTTATATGTAATTTACTCATTGTGATAATGCAATTAAAAAGTTAAAGAACTTCTGGAGCCAAGGATACGACCTTCATGTTTACTGCACGCAGTTCACGTGCAACAGGACCAAAGATACGGCTGCCTCTCAACTCATTGGCATTATTCAACAAAACACAAGCATTGTCGTCAAAACGGATATACGAACCGTCTGCACGGCGAATCTCCTTCTTCGTACGAACAATAAGTGCCTTGGAAACAGTACCTTTCTTGATATCACTCGATGGGATAACGTTCTTTACAGTAACGACAATCACATCGCCAACAGAGGCATAGCGTCTTTTTGTTCCGCCCAATACACGGATACAGAGACACTCACGTGCACCACTGTTATCTGCAATAGTTAATCTGGATTCTGTCTGTATCATAATTACTTGGCTCTTTCTACAATTTTAACAACTCTCCATCTCTTAGACTTACTCAACGGACGAGTTTCCATAAGCAATACGGTATCACCAGGATTGCACTCGTTATTCTCGTCGTGTGCATGATATTTCTTTGTCTTTGAGACGAACTTACCATAAATAGGGTGTTTTTCCTTGAAGCGCGCAGCTACAACGATAGTTTTGTCCATCTTGTTGCTGACAACCACACCCTGACGTGTCTTTCTTAAATTTCTTTCTTCCATGGAATTCAAACTTTACTTGTTTAATTCTCTTTGACGGAGCTCTGTCTTGATACGAGCAATATTACGACGCATTGTCCTAATTTTGGAAGTATCAGCAACAGGAGATATGGAATGAGTCAAAAGCGTCTGAGCGTAAGTTCCAACTTCCGTCTCAAGCCTTTCACGCAATTCCTTTGTAGAGATTTCTCTAATTTCTGCGTTTTTCATAACTTAGGCTTTTTCTTCGTAATCACGTCTAACAATAAACTTCGTAACAATCGGGAGCTTCTGAGCTGCCAGGCGAAGAGCTTCTTTTGCTATTTCATAAGAAACACCTTCAACCTCAAACAAGATGCGTCCAGGAGTTACAGGGAACACAAAACCGACAGGGTCACCCTTACCTTTACCCATACGTACGTCAGCAGGCTTTTTAGTAATAGGTTTGTCCGGGAAAATTCTAATCCAAACTTGACCCTGACGCTGCATATAACGAGTTACTGCTATACGAGCTGCCTCAATCTGACGACTATTAATCCATTCGGTCTCAAGACTCTTGATGCCAAAGCTTCCAAAAGCCAACTGGTTACCTCTTTGGGCGTTACCTTTGCTACGACCTTTTTGCGGTCTTCTATATTTAGTTCTTTTAGGCTGTAACATAGTTCATCAAATTAACGGTTATTATTTCTTCTGCGGTGATTATTTCTGTCGCCGCCTCTTCTGCCGCCAAAACCAGAACGGCCGCCCTTCTCAGACTGCTGAGTGAAATTAGGAGCCAAGTCTTTCTTGCCATAAATTTCACCACGGCAAATCCAAACCTTGATACCAAGGAGTCCTACCTTAGTCAAAGCTTCAGTCTGGCAGTAGTCAATATCAGCACGGAATGTGTGCAGTGGAGTACGTCCTTCCTTGTACATTTCCTTACGTGCCATTTCAGCACCATTCAAACGTCCGGAAATCTGAATCTTGATTCCTTCAGCACCCATTCTCATTGCGTTGGATATAGCCATCTTGATTGCACGGCGGTATGCAACCATACCCTCTATCTGACGGGCAATGCTCTTGCCGACAATCTGAGCATCAAGCTCAGGT
>CAVCAW010000068.1:0-14266 GCA_963600315.1 Bacteroidaceae bacterium
CCTTGAAACCGTTCCAGAATTGTTACTTGTAGGACTGCAAAAGAATTATAGCGAAGAATTCAAATACGATTATAACAGCAACGAAGGCAAGGAAAACGCAAAGTCAAAAGTCTATGATTTGATTGATGATTATGTTGAGCAGGACAATTCTAGCCTTAGAGAGCTTTTTATGGATTTAACTCAAGAGGTGCTGAGAAACGGTTTTTTCAAGAAAGAGCTGGCAGAGATCGAGAAGAACGCGAAGAAGGCAAAGATCATGAAGTAATCAGCGACCCTATAAAATACTATGATGAAAAATTGTTGCCGTTTTTTCTGTGTGTGACGAAATCATACGGCTTTTTGGCAGAGCAAATTGGGCGAATGTGTCCGTGCGAACTAAAGCCTTATGAGAATGCATACAAGCTAGAACAGGAGCAAATTGACATGCAAAATCATATCCTCGGAAGATATGTATGTATGTCAATCATGTCGACTATAGGCAACAGTCAATGGTTCAAAAATAAGCACACACCACCTTTTGAGTATCCGACAACGGCATTTTTGCAGCAAGAATCCATAGCGAACGAAAAACGCGAAAATGGCAACAAGGAATCCAATGAAGAAATTGCCGTGTTTGAAATGCGAAAGCGCATTAACCTATTAAGAAAACAAGGACTTCCAGAAGGACCAGCCTAACATTCTATGCCTAAAGGCAGGGAATTTGCGGCAATATTGGGTAAAAGGGGAGGGGATTAAAATGAGCGATGTAAAAATTGATTCATTACAAATTGAAGCAAAAACAAATCTAAAAGATGCAATCAGCGATATCGACAAGTTAAAAGATTCCCTATCTGGGCTGGGCGATGGAAGAAGTGGAATTGATAGTTACTCTAAAGCAATAACCGGACTAACCAGAAGGCTGACAGAGCTTGTTGGAATCAGTGATAAAAACGGTATAGCATCGGTTCAAAAGTCCATATCAGACTTAGGTAAAGCGGCAATCAAGATTCAGAAAATGTCTACCTTAGAAAAAAAAGGGACTGTCTTTTCCGATGATGCATGGGATGATGTACTTATCAATGCGCAGACAGCAATGGAGAATGTTAAATCCACTATTGCAAAAAGCATGGATATCACCAAGCCACTTAGCGATACTGATAAGGCTTTTAATGATTATATCCGTAAGGCAGGAAAAGTGCATATTCCAGTCGAGGTTAAAGCTGAATTCAAACGCGATAAAGAGTATGCAAATATGCGAAGCGTACTTGGCAAGAACTTTTCTAGTGCTGCTGGCGGTATAGACTTTTCAAAGTTTGTGGAAGAGATGAATGCTGAAATAGGCACAACGTTCGACACAAGCCAAAATGCAGCAGACCTCTTTGCGGACGTTGTTGGTGCGCTGAAAGAGGTACGTCAAGAAGCTTCAATGACAATCGCGGAAGTCTTGAAGAGTGCTGAGTTCCCAACACAAAAAATAGAAACCGAGCTTTCAAACTTTGCGGCACATACAGTTCCAGAGATGGAGAAAAACGGACTCACCGAGGATGACATTTATTCAGCAGAAGAAACATCACAAACTGGCGGTATTGATAGCGAATCTATAAAAGCGGTTGCTGTTGCCGTAAAAGGGAAAACAAAAGCTTTTGAGCAGGAGCAAAGCACGGTAACGAATGTGGTCAGCGCGGAAATGAAAGACCTTATCAATCTCCGCGCCACTGTTGAATCTGTCACAAAAGCGGTTGGCGGTGAAAATGGTCTTTCAGATGCTTTTAAAAAGCTTGCAACTTCTGGTTTGTCTGAGTTGGCAGCATTAAAGGATATTGATTTCTCTGGAATTGCAAAGTTAAATGTAAAAGATGTGACAAAGGCAATTCAGGGAGTGAATACACAAAAGGTAAACGATGCCGAAATTGGCGCTTCCCTCCGCAAGCAAGCACTTGAAGATGAATTTAAAGCTAGCAATCCAGAAGCCTTAGTTGCGAAATCAGGCGCAAATGGTGAAGAGATTGAAATTCCTACGAAGTTATCAGAAATCAAAAAACTGTATCAGGAACTTATAAATTATAAGGATGAAATGATTAGTTCCATCAATGAGACATGGAACGATAGTAGCGTAGGGATTGAAACCTCAATCGACAAAATTAAAAGCTATAAATCAGAACTTGAACAAACACGCGCAAGCATATTGCAAGTAACAGACGTACTTCGCGCGTTGAGCGGTCCAGACGTATCACAGATAGAAGCGTGGGAAAATAGCTACAATGAACTTCTGGTTAAGGCGCGCGCAGAAGGAAAAGAAGCCTTTGGAACTCTTGAAATTCCAAATACAGCGGAAGAAATGAATCAAGAGTACGATGCAGTTGCCACAAGAATAGAGCAAATAAAAAGCGACATGAAAGATGCCGTGATATCGTTTGACACTGAGAGTACCGAAGAAATGGTCGCAGACTTAGCAATGTTGCTTGCAAATGTTCATGACTTAAACGTTGCTGCCTCTGAGCAAGGAATAAAGCTGCATACGCCGACGGTATGGAAAGGCGATACCGACGACTGGCAACCAAGCATACCAATACCGCCGGAATTACTTGAACAAGAAACAGCACAAGAAGAAAAGCCAAAACTGCAACAAGAGATACCGCAAATAGTACACGCGGCTCCTCAAAACGCAGAAGATGTGGCAAGCTTGCAAAATAGCTTATCTGATTTAGGCATAACCGCAGACACCGTAGAACAAAAGCTGCAAGATTTGCTTTCTGAGATTCAGGCACTTCCAGATGCAACAACCGATGCCGAATCACAAGCACGGACAATGCTCACGCAGTCAGCACAGCAATTAGGCTTGTCCGCTGAAAGCATTGAGAACGCATTGACGACAATGGGGCAGACCGTCAATGATTATGCAGCTACGCCAACAACAGCTGTGCCTATGGAAGGCATGGAGGCGCAGGTAGGAGAAATCACAACTGCGTTAAACAACCTTGATTCTGCACTTGATATCGTTAAGTTAGAAGTCAACGATTTTGCGTCAACTGGCGAATTGTCAGCGACTGCGTTGGAATCAATGTCGCTTGCATCTAACACAGCCGATGTAACCATCAACCAAATGGCATCTAGTGTCAATGCGTTGACGGGTAATTTGAGTGCATATAGGCAAACCCTATCGCAATTGGCACAAGAAGGCGGTATATTTAGTAGCTTGCCGGAGAAAGCAAGTCAAAGCGTAGAGCAGACGGAGTATAGTTTCTCAAGTCTCAAATCAGAACTCAAGAATACCATTGGCGCAATAGCTGATTCTATTCGCAGCATTACGTTTTCCGACATCACAAATGGTACGGCAAAGGCGATCAAGGCTATAAGCAGCTTTGCAAGCAAAGCTAAGATCGCAATCAAAGCAATAACATCAATTAGCTCATCCATTGCAACAGTAGGGAAGAACTTTGTATCGTTTTCAAATAAGATTTTAAATTTTGGCTCAGGAAACAATGCATTGTTTCATCCTTTTTCAAAGGGTGCGGAAAGCTTAGCTAACTTCAATGATAAGCTGCACTATGGATTAAAAAAGGCGATGCAGTATGGTTTTGGTATTCGTTCTCTGTTCATATTGTTTAACAAGCTGCGTTCCGTTATAGAGGACGGCTTAGATAGCCTTGTAATGTACAGTGATAACGCCAACAACAGCATATCACTATTGAAGTCCGATGTATCTTATGTTGGAAACAGTCTAGCAGCAGCTTTTGAGCCGATTCTTAACACGATAGCACCAATCATAGATCAAGTCGTTGACTATCTGGTAATGGGCATTAACGCTATAAATGCATTTTTTGCATCATTGACTGGTAAGTCAACTTATACTGTAGCTATCAAAAACATAACGAGTTACCGAGATAGCTTGAGCGATGCATCTGATGCAGGAGACGATGCTGCGGACGCAACCGACAAAGTAAAGGACAGTGCAGAAGATTTAAAGCGTGAGTTGATGGGCTTTGACGAAATCGAGAAACTATCCGAAGATTTAGACGATGCTGCAAACAGTGGTTCTGGTGGAAACGGTGGAAATGGCGGTTCTGGCGGAAATTCATCTGATTCTGGTGAACCTATCAGCTTTACGGAGAAAGCAATACCAGGCGCAACAAGCGACTTTGCAGACCTCGTAAAAGAAGCATGGGCAAATGCTGATTTTACAGAAATCGGTAACATTGTTGGCACAAAGTTAAAAGAAGCACTTGATTCTATCGACTGGGCGCCGATTCAAGAGCAGGCAAAGAAGATTGCAAAGTGTACGGCAACATTTATCAATGGATTCTTTGAGACAGAAGGACTTGACGACAGCGTAGGTAGAACCATCGGAGAAGCTTTAAACACTGCCATAGGAGCGATTACAACCTTCGTTGACACAACTCACTGGGATTCAATCGGTGAATTTATGTCTGGTGGTCTGAGAAGTGCAATAGCTACGATTGACTGGACAGGCCTAGGGCAAGTCTTAAATGCCAAATACAAGGCTTTGTGGAACTTCCTCGATGGTTTTGTAGTTGATATGTCTGCGATTAGTTTTGAGGGCACTACAGGGTGGCAGGAGGCTGGAAATGCGATTGCTGAGACGATCAACAGTATATTTGCAGAGCGTGATTACACTGCCATAGGTGCAACTATAGCAGCAGGAATAAATGGCATCGTAAGTACGTTAGATACCACTATAAACAACATCAACTTTGCTGGTATAGCAACCAACTTTGCGAACGGAATAAATAAAATATTCAAAGATATAGATTGGACTGCAATTGGAAACTTGCTTGCTAATGGATTGAATGTAGCTTCTTCATCGTTACTTAACTTTGCAACAACGATTGATTGGACTGGAATCGGCTCAAGCATAGCAAGCGCGGCAAATCAGTTTTTGGCAAAGACCGATTTTTCGCAAGCCGGTGCTGCATTAGGCAGTGCATTTAAGGGTGCGTTATCCTCTCTTAATAGCTTTGCAGCTAAATTTGATTGGTACAACCTCGGTACTCAAATTCGTAATTTTATCATTGGAATAGATTGGGGAGGTTTACTTTTAACAGCGGCAGAAACCATCGCACACACATTCTTTGGCTTGTTTGAAACTGCGTGGGGTTTGGTCTTTGGTGGTGGTGAAAAGAGTGAATACGCTCAAATCGCATCTGATTTAAGCGATGCAATTTCAGAGCTTGAAGTTGAATGGCCAACAATCGAAGAGGACGCAATCGAGAATTTTAATAACGTTTCAGAAATCGTTGACAAGTTTCTTGACTTAAACGATAAACTTAAAAAAAATGGTAGCCTGTCAGACACCGACACGGCACTTTTTGAAACCTATTATAATCAGATTGTCGAATATGCACCAGAAGCAGCTAGCCTAATTGGTGAAGTTGGAACAGCCTATGAGGGAACTGATGAGGCATTGCGTCAGTTGATTGAAGATCAAAAAAACCTAGCAATTCAAGAAGGCTTCAAAGAAGCAATGGAAACGGCGGCAAAAGCTTATGCAGATGCAAAAATTGCGCTTGATGGTGCATTGAAGGAACTGGCAACAGAACTTACTTCCGAGGAAAAATACAACAAATTGTTTGAGGCGTGGAAGAGTGATGAAAGCAATACTGGCAAGCTAGAGGATTTCAATGATGATTTGAATGTATTTTTTGAGTCCGTAAGAAATGGAACAGTTGACCTTTATAATGTGGAAGGTGCGACTGGGCGAATCGTAGAGGCATTAACAAGAGCAGATAGTAAGATGCTGTCTGAAATCGAAACAATCACCAGTTTATCAACAACTGTTGGCCAATCAAAAGACACTCTTGATAATATCACAACAGCACAAGAAGAATGGACTTCAAGTGTGAGCAGAGCCGAAGAGCCGCTGAATAACCTAAAATCATTGACGGATAAGCAGAAAGAATCTCTCGAAGCCCTTAATACATCGTATGGAATCTGGAAGAATAACGTCAATACGACAGGAGTTGAGAAGTTACAAACACTTTTCGGCAGCATAACAGAAGCCTTGAGCGGTGTAGGAGGCACTGGAAAGAATCTGCTTGGCGGATTGAATGAGACGTTAAGTCTTGATGTCAACTTAAAAGCATCGGGACTTGATACAAGCAAGCTGACCGAAAAAGATAAAACTGTAACAGGTGGAATTGCTAGCATCACACAATCAAAAATAGCTTTGCCAGAATCCGCAAGAAAGCTTGACTTAACAGGTGCCATTGTTCAAAAGTCGGACGAACTCAAAGATCGAAAACTTAACAATTTGGAAGGCAGCGTATCCAAGGTAACACAAACAGGTGGATTAACGCTTGATAACCTTGGTGGTTGGGTCAACTACATCGGCTCAAAGGTACAGGATCTTACTTTGGATAATATTGGAGCTTGGATTGGATATATTGGCTCAAAAGCCAAGAATCTTACCCTTGACAATATTGGGGCGTGGATAAACTACATTGGCTCGCAGAACGGCAACATGACGTTGAACAATATAGGTGCATGGATTGCATATATCGGATCTCAAAATGGAGGAATGACATTAAGCAACATTGGGGCGTGGATCTCTAATATTGCTACACAAGTAGGTGGTTTATCTTTGAACGGAATTGGAGCATGGATTTCTTACATTGCGCAAACTGGAGGACTGTCATTATCTGGAATCTTTGGATATGTAAATCAGGTAGCAAGACAGTCGGGATTCTCGCTTATATTGAGTGGTATTACAGGTCTTATCTCAAGCATTGCTGGAGCTTTCAAGGCTGATGGAGGCGCTTATTACGGAGGAAAATGGCACACTATTACACAATTCAGTGGTGGAGGAGTTATTACTCCAACCAGCATAACCAATTTTAATACTATTCCAAAATATGCAAGTGGAACGCTGAATGCAGGCTCGATGTTTATCGCAGGAGAAGCTGGACCCGAGCTAGTGGGTCATGTTGGGGGAAGAACAGAAGTTCTCAACCAATCACAGCTTGCAGCGGTCATGGAAAGTGCAGTGGCAAGTGGAATGGCACAGGCATATTCTAATGGTGGTGGAAACGTAACTGTGAATGTTGTTCTTCAAGGCGATGCAAAGAAGATTTTTGAGGTTGTCAAAAAGGAAAATAACAGCAGAGTCATGCAGACTGGTAGAGCACAATTGCTGACTTAAAGGAGGTGCAGTATTGGCTGGTACTATAACAACTGTGATTATCAATGGCTTAAAATTAAGAATCAAAGAGTTGACGATTACAGACAATATCATATGGAGCAGCAACACTGGAAGAGTGACAACGGGAGAAATCGAAGGTGATATTGTTGCAAAAAAGATAAAGCTAAATCTTACATTAGCGCCAATGTCCGATGCTGAGGCGGTTGCATATGCAGCCGCTACGGATGATGCTTTTTTTCCAATTACTTTTCGTAATCCCAAAACAGGGAAAACGGACACAAAAACGTTTTATGTTGGCACATCGACATACCCGGTATATTCCTATGCAGACGGTTTACCGAGGTATGTTGGTGTCGCTGCTGATTTCATCGAAAAATAATAATGGTGGGGATTATGTTGGTCAACTACCCACTACCTTTAGGTGGTGGGTTTCCGCCTATGACAAATGAAAGGATTTTATTTATGAAATACGACTACACTGTAAAACACGATGGGGAGATTTACGAATCTGGTCAAGAAGTGCCAGATATGGGAACTCTGGTATGCACGTCAGCAACTGGAAATGTAAGAGCTTACGAAGGTCTTGCAAAAGATGTGCAGAGACTTCCTACATATGTAAGCACAGGAAGCTCATTTTTGGCAAGTGATACAGGAGATTATTACAAATTTGAAGCGTCAACAAAGACTTGGAATAAGATGTAAAAAAAGGAGGTGCCGGAATGAAATCCGAAGATGTGTTGGGAATCGTAAAACGAATGATTCAAAACAAAGCCGTAACTGAGGAACAAATAGATGCAGCTGTTGAAAAATATCACAAGTTACATCCACTTGAAACCGATAAGACTCTGAGCATTTCTGACGGTTTGGCAGACGCAAAAACTGTAGGCGATGAGCTTGAAAAGAAAGTGTCGGGCAATGGTATTACTTTAAGTATTAACGAAAGTGGCGGTCTTAGAGTAACGTATGACGATGGAAAGTGAGGATGATCAGATGGCAACAGTAGCAGTAGATGTGGCTATGGAATCTACGTCACAAGAGATTTTAAAAATGTTGCAAGAAGTAAAAATGCTTGTATCAGACGTGTCAAAATTTGATTGGAAGAACTTCTGGGAACAAATGGCAACCGACGAAGTTTTTTCGACTAAGTTTTATTATTTTGAGAAGCACAAGCCCGAAGGGCGAAAAAATGAATGCTTCTGTCGGACTTACCGCAGTTCCATCGACAGAAACTGTCAAAGGACAGGATGATTTTGCAAATCACAGTGCATTCCAGACAATTGATTGCAATTTTGTAATTGACGAAAATGAAAACAAAATACCTACAGCGATTAAAGGCGGAAAGGACTATTCAGATACTGGAAAAGTAGATGTTGGAGTGATGGTTCCGCTGACATACTGGGGCATCCAAGAGTTTGGTGCATACTACATCGTGCATTTCGCAACGAAGCCACATCCAGAAATTAACTGCACTATAGTAACACCTTGGTGCAACAGGTCTCTGGGCTATGGAATCTTAACGAAATACTATGCGGGACAAATTGATGGAATACTGTATTCGTCCTCTGGCAATCCGATTTACAATTTTGTTTCTGCAAAATCTGGACATGAAGAATTGCAGAAGAAAGGAACCGGATATCACGGTTCCGGCTCAGAAAGAACTGCGTATCTTTTGTGTATGCTGTGGATAAAGTATGCAACCAAAAATAGTCAGTCAATATTCTTAGGATGTACTGACTATGATCTGCAATACCGCGCTCACTATGCAGGTGAAGATACAAACTATATAACGCTGTATAGTACAGAAGCTAACGGTTTTTATGTTGGGAGCACCGTATCAATTGGCGATGCAACGGAGAATTTATCTTATCGTTATCGTGGGAACACCTGGATGCGTAATATAGCCGACAAAGTTAAGATCACAGCGATTGAGGAAGAGGAAGGCACAACAGGAATAAGCAGAGTGTATGTTGATAAAGAACATATGAACATAACACTGAATACATACATATCTTCAATGCCTTTACATTCTGGTCAGACGGATCGAGTGTTAGGTGTTGATGGTTACGTTAAAAACGATGGTAAACATGCATTTAAACTTGGTGGAATTGAAGATATGGTAGGTGCTAGTTTTATTTCGATGAATGTGATTTGGGAATGTTTTAACGAAACTAATACTATGGATTGCTATATCAGAAAGACTGCAGCGTGGTCTGAAAGTGCCGATGGATGGACCGCTACTACAACTATAGATATGGATGCCGCAGCGGAGTATTGGATAGTAGGAGACTTGGATATGGATTTTACAAGTGGTGCAATTTGGCCAAGGACAGAAGGCACTGGATATTCGGTCGGAGTTGGTGATCAGCAATTTATCACAGGAGAAAATGGATATTGCACAGCAGTAATGCGCGGCTCTCTCGATAAAAAATCGAAAGCTGGGCTCGCCCACATGCTGCTTGCGCTCCCGTCGAACAATTATTGGTACACGGCTCTCTGTGTTTAAACGGTCTGACGGGACAAAATAGTACGTTGGTACCTTCGTGTGGCAAGAAGTTATACCGGACGATATAAAACTATCAAACACTCGAATGCAAAACGTTTCCAAAAGAAATATCATGTTCCAGAAAACATAAAAAGATGCAAAGAAATTGTATTGCACACGAAAGGAGTAAACAGCCATGGAAAAGATGAGATTTACACTGCCACAGCCTAGCGCAGCGTTTTATCCACTGGAAAAAGGAATGGATGTAGTTATATGTGTTAATCAGGAAGAAATAACGATTGAAAATCCAGAAGGTGGATCTGAAAAAATGTATGAATATGATGGAAACATATTCAGAACGTACAAACTAACACAAGACGAAATAATCCAAAGTCCAGAAGATTATCTCAACTACGAAGGTGATGTAGAACCAAGTGAAGAAATGATAAGGTACGCAACTGAAATGATAGACGCATATACTTTGCAATTGATCGAGGAAGGAGTATTGGCATGAGAAGTTTAGTTGAGAGTTTAAAACGATTGTACGAATGTGAACCCAAAAAGGTATCTGAAAGCAAAATAAAAAGTATGAAGATTTTAAC
This sequence comes from Bacteroidaceae bacterium, assembly GCA_963600315.1. Lineage (GTDB taxonomy): Bacteria > Bacteroidota > Bacteroidia > Bacteroidales > Bacteroidaceae > UBA6382. The sequence continues at coordinate 10,220 of CAVCAW010000068.1, forward strand.
AAGCGAAGAAAAGGCATACATTTTGGGAACAGAAAAATAGCAGTATTTATAAGTTGATTTTACTGTTCGATTCTCTGGGGGGATAACTCCCTCAGAGAAAATAAAAGAACAGACAATTACAAAAAAGAATGCAAATCATTTATAGAGGAATAACATAATGCACAATATATCTGAAATGTGCACTCTGCTCTAGTGGAAGGGGAATTTGCCATGTATCAAGTATCAGAAAAGTTAGACAAAGTGATATCTGGAAGCGGAAGAACATTTGTTGCAAATATTGGGGGCATACAGTCGGGGTTTCAAAAAGTCGAATTATCGAGCATGTCTACGGCAGACAGCTATTTTGACATTGGCTCGGCTGTCTCGACAAAACTAACAGTGTCTATGTACAACACAACATCGAATGAATTTGTTGTTGGAAAAGAAGTTGAATTTAAGATTGGAGCAAATATAGGCGGAACTGTTGAATGGGTTCCAATGGGATTGTATACTATTGATGAAGCCAACAAAGAACGCAATTTGCTGACATTTACCGCATATGATAGAATTGGCGCGAAACTGTCTGGAACATACATAAGTACAATAACGACTTATCCGGCAGAAAGCAGACGTTTTTTAGCAGATATAAGTGCGCAGACAGGGGTAACGTTCGACACAAGCAACTTAACTGATACAATAAATATTGATAGAATCGTCACAATTGATGACCAATCTGGTAAAAAAACCTATAAAAAACCATTTGACGGATATACTATGCAGCAGGTGGTTGGATATATTGCAATGTTGCACAGTAAATTCGCCATATGTGATAGAAGCGGAAATATTGTTTTTAAGTGGTATGCAAAAAGCACATACACAGTAAATGCAAATAGGTACTACGATGATCTGGCTAAGGCTGAGACACAGTGCGCAATTACAGGCATCATTTGTATAACCGAAAAGGGGCAAATAAAATCTGGGGACGATGCAAATTTGACTCTAACAAATCCAGTCATGACAAAAGAATGGCTAGACAACATATTAACACATGTTACAGACCTTGCCTATTATCCAACATCATTTACATGCATGGGGGACCCTAGACTTGATGTTGGAGATTCGATACAAGTCGTTAATTCAACAGGTATGGCAATAGACGTTCCAATCATGCAACACACCCTTACATTTGATGGTGGATTGTTATCGGGGATTGCAAACTATGGTTTTGCAACCACAGATGTTCAAAGCCCCACAGACATAGCATTGCAACGCATTAAGGACGATATGCTTGCTCTGCAAGAGAGCACGGCACAAAAAATCACGGTTGACCAATTAAATGTAACGAATTCAAAGGTTCAGAACGTACAAGAAATGGTTGAAACGTCTGTGGCGACTGTAACGGTAGAATATTATAAATCGACTTCCACAACGGCACTGTCTGGCGGTTCATGGTCAACTGAACAGCCAACATGGGAAGATGGGAAGTATATCTGGACGAGAAATAAAACTACATCAAATGCAGGTGCGATAACATACTCAACCGCTGTCTGCATCACCGGAAACACCGGAGCAACTGGCGCGAAGGGCGATACCGGAGCAACCGGAAAAGGCGTCAAGTCCATCGTACCACAGTATTATTTGTCTACATCCTCAACCACACAGGCAGGAGGAACATGGACGACTACGCAGCCATCGTGGCAACCAGAACACTACATGTGGACACGATCTTATATAACGTGGTCGGATAATACAACGTCAACCACGACGCCGATCTTAGCACAGGCGCTCAATGATGCCAACCAGAAGGGCTATGATAATGCCCAGAACTTGGAAGCTGTCAAGGAAACGGTAACAAAGCAAGGCTCGTCGTTGGAGACGATGGAGAACCAGATTAAGGAGAAGGTCTGGAAAACTGATATCACGACTGCGCTTGAACCTGTGCAAGAAAACATTGATACCGCACAGTCAACCGCGGATACTGCGATAACGGTGACAACGCAAAACACAAACGAGATTGAATCTTTAAAAACGTCAACAGAATCAATCACCACTGCGCTAAGTAGCTATACTAAGACTACCGAGTTTGAAGAATACAAAAAAGAGGTATCATCTCAGCTATCGCAGACACCAGAAGCGATCACAGCACGTTTTACCACGCTTGAGGAAACCATTAGTAGGCAGGGTGATGATTCAAATGATAAGTGGAAGCAGCTAGAAACGTACATACGGTTTGGCGCAGACGGAATTACAATCGGAAAAACAGATGACCCACTTACGCTCACCATTGATAATGGACAAATCTGCTTCATGCAATCGGGGCAAAAAGTAGCGTGGTTCACGAACAACAAATTGTATGTCTCAAATGTTGAAACTACCACAATGGCAATGCTGGTTGGACTCAAGATCACGAAGAATGGTACTCATATCCAGATAAGTTAGGGGGATATATGGCAACTTTTTATAGTAGCGTGGCAGCATACGTGCATATGGCTTTGCAGGTAACGGAAACCGCCACAAGCACAACTAATAACACTTCGACAGTAAGCTGGGCACTGATAGCATGGTTGGATAGCACTTCCTCGCCATGGTACTCCAATACACAGCATGATATAAGCGTAGTCGTTAATGGCACGACCGTTTTTAGCCGTGCATCGTCAACAAAAGCCACTGTATCAGTAGGTACAGATCATACATCTGAATCGAACCCGGTAACGATAGCATCAGGCACGGCAACAATACCACACAACTCTGATGGTCGCAAGTCACTTGCGGTATCATTCAACATGATCTACAAGTGGAACACTGCTTACGCATGGTCCGCTTCTGGCACGATGGAACTGTCGCAGCTATCGCGTGCTTCGCAACCATCATGCATCACGTATCCAACGACTACGCAAAGCGTAGGTGACTTAGGTACATCTATCTATGTCCACACAAACCGCTCATCCACAAGTTTCACGCATACAGTCCGCTATGTATGGGATAGCATGACAGGAACGATTGCGACAAATGTAGGTGACAACTGCATATGGACGCTACCGCTCGAGTTTGCAAATCGAATCCCTCGGCAGACCTCTGGCATCGGTACGATATACTGTGATACATACTATAATGGCTCACTAATCGGAACCAAATCGGTTACATTTACCGCAACTGTTCCAGCGAGCATGAAACCTACGGCAACCATCGCCACAAGCCGACCAAGAACGACCGCGACGGCGATTACTGGGTATGTGCAAGGCATCGACCAAATCAAAGTAGCAGTAACAGCATCAGGTTCATACGGCTCCTCGATCACAGCAATCAATACAACCGTTAATGGGATAACATATAGTGGTGCATCGTTCACAACCGCAGTAATCAATGCTTCTGGGACAATAAGCATCACAACAACTATTACAGACAGCCGTGGAAGAACTAACACAGCTACAGGCAGCGTTTCTTTTTTGGCATATTCTGCACCTGCCGTCAGCGCATCTACATATCGCAGCACTTCATCAGGCAGTGCTGCCCCATCAGGAACATACATGTGCATCAAGGTTAGTGGTAGCGTGGCATCGTTGAGCAGTCAGAACAGCAAGGCATTAACCATCTACTACAAAACGGCAAGCAGCAGCACATGGACTAGCAAAGCGGTAACACTATCATCGTATACGGTATCGCAAACAGTTGTTATCAGTGCTGCCGCAGCATCCAGCTATAATATCAAAGTAATGCTGGCAGATAGCTTTTTGGCAACCACATATCAGGCCGCGGACGTCCTATCCACATCTGCCTTTATTGATATCCTCACCGCCAGTACAACGGATGATACCAAGAAAGGGCTTGCAATCGGAAAAATGGCAGAAGTTACGGAAAGCGTAGATCTTGGTTGGGATTTGATCTTGCGTGGGGCGGCAGCGATCTACTCCGGCTCAACAAAATACGATTTGCTTGCGGCTGCAAAAGCGGCGGTTGATAGTGGATGGGTATCAATCACGCTGGCTAGTGGGATCAGCACCATCAGCTATGTGGGTGAAAAAAAAAAAAAAATTGGCAGTGTGGTTAATTTGATAGTCGGCATAAAAG
>CAVCAW010000069.1:0-14194 GCA_963600315.1 Bacteroidaceae bacterium
TGAAGTAGACATAAGATGGAAAGACAATGCCCTTATCCGAGGAGGTCTCACGGACATGATGAATAGTTGCCTTTACGAAAATCATGGAGTAAAGCCTGCCGTGAGAAGTCAGCCGAGGTCATAGTAGTGCGGTGGTCGGTAACGCCACACGAAGGACCGAACCTAACAATTAAGCGATAGTAATTGAAACTTACCGTATGAAAGAACGAATGCAGAAAACATCAGCTTATGCTAATGACTGCCCTCAAAGAGAAAGGTCGGAAACCGAATGGTATGAGGGAGTGCAGACTTACATGTGGATGAGCGAAGACAACATCGTGGAAGTACCATTCGACAAGGAACACTTGTTGGAAGTAATCCTTAGTCCCTATAATCTCAACAAAGCCTACAAGGCAGTGATGAGGAATAAAGGGTGTGGCGGTATCGACAAGATGTCGTGCGAGCAACTGCTCCCGTGGCTCTTGGCCAATAAGGACGAACTGACACGTTCCTTGATGGACGGCACATACCGTCCAAACCCCGTCCGAAGGGTAGAGATACCCAAGGACAACGGCAAGAAGCGCTTGCTCGGCATACCTACCGTGGTAGACCGGCTTGTGCAGCAAACCATCAACCAAGCACTGACTCCTATCTATGAACGCCAATTCTCCAAGACAAGTTACGGCTTCCGTCCGCAGAGAGGGTGTCACGATGCTCTGCGAGGAGCGCAAAAGATAATCAACGAAGGCTACAAGTATGTAGTCGACCTCGACCTTGAGCGTTTCTTCGACACCGTGAGCCACAGCAAACTCATAGAAATCCTCAGCCGTACGATAAAGGACGGTCGTGTGGTCAGTCTTATACACAAATATCTTCGGAGCGGAGTAATCAACAAAGGATTGTTTGAGGCGAGCGAGGAGGGCACTCCGCAAGGAGGTCCGCTAAGTCCGCTGCTGAGCAATATCATGCTCAACGAATTGGACAAAGAACTCGAGCGCAGAGGGTTACCGTTTGTTCGTTATGCCGACGACTCGATGATATTTTGCAAGTCCAAGAGGGCTGCATTGCGTGTGAAGGAGTCTATAACCCGATTCATTGAAGGGGAACTATACCTGAAAGTGAATAAGGAAAAGACCGTAGTGTCGTATGTGAAAGGTGTAAAATATCTTGGCTACTCCTTTTATGTGAGCAAGGGCAAATGCAGACTCACGGTACATCCGAAAGCCAAAGCGAAGATGAAATCCAAACTGAAAGAGTTGACAAGTCGCAGCAATGGTTGGGGGTATGCCAAGAGAAAGCAGAAACTCCGAGAATACATAAGAGGGTGGGTAGGGTACTATCACCTTGCCGACATGAAACGCTTTCTCCTCGAAACCGATGAGTGGCTGCGACGACGCATCCGCATGTGTATATGGAAGGCTTGGAAGAAAGTCAAAACCAAAGTGGCGAACCTCATCAAGTGTGGTATAAACAAATATCAAGCTTATGAATGGGGTAACACTCGCAAGAGTTATTGGCGCACGGCTGATAGCCCTATCTTGAGCAGAGCAATCAGTAATGACAATCTGCGCAAAGCAGGGTATGCAACTTTAATCGGGGCATATCTCGAATGGCACCCAAAATAGGAACCGCCGTATGCGGAACCGCACGTACGGTGGTGTGAGAGGTCGGTAGATGTGAAAGTAGGAGGCAAATGCCTTTTATGATTAGCATTTACCTCCTACTCGATTGTATTAGCGCAGCGGTGGCGCTTATTCGTATCTGAGTGCTTCTATCGGGTCCATGGACGCTGCCTTGCGTGCGGGGAAGAAACCGAACAAGATGCCGATTAGTGTACATACGGCGAAGCTGAGTATGATACTCCACACAGGAATGCTGACTGGAAGATTGAAGCTGGAGCAGACTAGGGTGCCTGCCCAACCTACGATGATGCCGAGCAAACCGCCCGTGACGCTTATCATTATACTCTCAATGAGGAACTGACTGCTGATGTCGATACCTCTGGCTCCGACCGACATGCGCAAGCCTATCTCCTTGGTACGCTCTGTGACGCTCACGAGCATGATGTTCATGATGCCGATACCTGCCACGATTAGCGAGAATGCTGCTGCAACCACTAGGATAATAGTAATGGAATCCATGGTGCTTGACATGGTTTCCATCATTTCTTGCTGCGAACGTATGGTGAAATCGTCGTCGTCGGCTGTCTTGAGCTTATGGCGTGTACGCAGCGTGGATGTCAACTCGTCGATAGCCTCGTCGGTCATCTCTTCGGTCAGTGCAGAGCAGTTGATGGAGGTGAAGAATGTCTGGGCAAGTATGCGCTTCATCACTGTGGTGTAGGGGGCTATCATGACGTTGTCTTGGTCCATGCCCCATGAGTTGTAACCTTTGGACTTGAGCACTCCCACAATTCTGAAAGGAATAGACTTGAACCTTATGGTCTTGCCCACGGGGTCGCCACCGTTGGGGAACAACTCGTCGACGATAGTTTTGCCCACAAGGCACACCTTGGCACTCTTGCGTATGTCTTCTTCGGTAAAGCAGTCGCCACTCTCTACTACCCACTGCTTGATTTCAAGGTAGTCGGTAGTCTCGCCGTAGAGTGAGGTGGAGGTGTTGTTGGCACCATAGATAACCTGTCCTGAGGCTGTTACTTCTGGGCTGACATAGGTGACGTACTTCTTGTCTTGCAGAATGGCGTCGTAGTCCTCCTGTTTCAGCGTCTGCATCTCGGAAGGGTCTTGACGCACGCCACCGCGCATATCTGCTCCAGGGCGTATCATTATCAGGTTAGTACCCATCTGTGAGATGTTTTCGCGTACGCTCTGCTTCGACCCTTGACCTATGGCCATCATGATAATGACCGCTGCCACTCCGATAATGATGCCGAGCATCGACAGGAAGGATCGGAACTTGTTGCTGAAGATTGCCTTAAGGGCAACCTTGAAAAGATTTGTATAGTTCATTACTAGTCGTCTTGGTTAACCGGAAGGGCGGCGAGAGCCTCTGCCGCTGAATGGATATTGTCGTTGATGACGTCTTCTCGTATTTTGCCATCGCGCAGCATGATGTTGCGGCTGGAGTAGAGGGCTATCTCGGGATTGTGGGTCACGAAGATGATAGTTCGCCCTTCGGCATGAAGCTTTTGGAAGAGGACAAGCATCTCGAATGAAGTGCGAGTGTCAAGGTTACCTGTGGCTTCGTCTGCCAATATCACAGCGGGATTGTTGACTAGTGCGCGGGCTATAGCTACACGTTGCATTTGGCCACCACTCATCTGATTGCTCTTGTGGTTGAGTCGTCCTGCCAGTCCTACGGCTTTGAGAGCTTCAACAGCAGCTTCGCGACGTTGGCGAGCGCTGTATGCCGTGTTGTACATTAGTGGCAGTTCTACGTTCTCCACTGCAGTTGTTTTGGGCAACAAATTGTAGTTCTGGAATACGAAGCCTATCTTGCGGTTGCGCAAGACGGCGCGCTCGTTGCGTTTCATCTTTCTGACGGGTATTCCGTCGAGATAGTATTCGCCCTCAGTAGGTGTGTCAAGACAACCCAGCTGGTTGAGCAGTGTGGATTTTCCTGAACCTGACGTTCCCATGATGGTAACGAATTCTCCTTCATATATTTTGAAGGATATGCCACGCAGGGCATGTACCACCTCGTCGCCGACCTTGAAATTGCGCCTTACGTTGTCAAGTTCGATTACAACTTTCTTGTCGTTATTATCGTTCATCTTGATATTTCTGAAGTTTAGTCGCTAGCGTTTGGTCGCCAATATCTCTTATTTCTTCTTGTTGTTCTTGTTAGGTGGCGATGGCATGAACGGGTTGTTGCTCTGTTCGCTCTCTGAAGCTTCAGCGTTCATGACAAACTCCGTGATAACCTTTTGCCCCTTCTTTAGACCCGATACGATCTCCGTGATGGTGCCGTTGGTAATGCCTGTGGTAACAGCTATCGCCTTGAACACATTGCCTTGCTTAGTCCACACTTTGTTGGCAGCCTTGACATCGCTGATGGTTTCGCCTGGTGCAAGCATTGCTTCGTTGGGGGTGAACTTGAGAGCTTTTGACGGTACTGCGCAAACTTGGTGTTTTTCAGAAGTGAGGATGGTCACGTTGGCTGTGAGTCCAGGTTTCAATTTAAGGTCGTCGTTGGGGGCAGAAATCACTACTTCGTAGGTGACCACGTTGCTCTCGGTGGTAGCCTCCTGGCGCACTTGTGTCACGCTGCCTTCAAACGTGTCGTCGGGGAAAGCATCGACGGTGAACTTCACGCGCTGTCCTACCTTCACGTTGCCTATGTCGGCTTCGTCGACATCAGCGATTACGCGCATGTCAGTAAGGTCTTTGGCTATAGTGAAGAGTGTAGGAGTGCTGAATGATGAAGCTACAGTTTGACCTTCTTCAACCTCTTTGCTCAACACAATGCCGTCTATAGGACTGGTGATAGTAGCATAGCCCAAGTTGGTAGTGGCTTTCTTGACGTTTTCAGCCTGGGTTAGTATTTGCTGCTTCTGCTGATTGACACTTTGAAGAGCCTGCTTGTAACTCTTGAATGCTTGGTCGTAGGCGTCGTCGCTTATGAGTCCTTTATCGTGAAGGTTCTTCTGGCGGTTGTAGTTGTCCTTCTGATAGCTAAGTTCTGTCTCAAGGCTGCTCAGACTAGCTTTGGATGCTGCCAAGTTGGCCTTAGCACTGTTGAGCTCGCTAGTGAGGTTAGATTTGTCGAGTTCGGCAATTACCTGTCCTGCCTTCACTACGCTATTGTAGTCAACATATAACTTGCTGACGATGCCGCTCACCTGTGTACCTACGTCCACTTTGGTTACAGGCTCGATGGTGCCCGTCGCTGTGACAGAGGTGCTTATGTCTGCTATCTCAGCCTCGGCAAAGTTATAGGACACTTTGAGATTTTCCTTTCCGCCAAGTGCAAACTTGCATATCAAGGCTATTGCCACAACGGCAACAACGATGCTGACGGCTTTTTGTTTTTTGTTCAGTTTCATATACGGTGTGATGTTTTATAAGTCAATTTTGTCATTTGCGTAGAAATTGAGCATACTCCTATTGTATGCCGTGAGATATTTGCTCTGCAGCACATCTTGCTTGGCATTGAGTAGTGAGGTGCGGGCGTTGAGAGTCTCGACTATGTTCATGGTGCCTATCTGTGCCTTTGTGTAGATGGCATCGTAGTTCTCTTTATTATAGTTGAGTTTCTCGATTCCTGCAATATATTTCTGTTGGTTGTTATAGGCGTTTAGCCTGTAGTTGGCTATGGTGTAGTAGAGGTCTCTCGATGCGTCCTCTTTGTCGAGGTTAGCTATGGTTTGTTCTATCTTGGCCTTGCGTGTGTTGGTTTTGTTCTTGCGCCCATCGAAAATGGGTACGCTGACAGTCAGACCTACCGAACCATCGAGGTTGTGCTTCATTTGCTCAAACCAACTGTTGTTGCTGCCGCTCGAGTGGTTGTCACCAAATCCTGCTGACATTGAGACGGTGGGCAGAAATCCAGCCCTTGCTATCTTGTAGTTGAGTTCTGCCTCCTTGATACTAAGGTCGGCAGTCTTGATTTCAGGACGCTGGGCGAGGGCGTCGGTATAGACAGATTGTGTTTCAGGTATGGCTGCCAACGTCTGAGCATCGCTCACAGTAAGATCCGCAATGTCAAATTCTTCTCCAGAAGGTAGCGACAGCAGTTTTTTCAGCTGCAGAAGGTATTGGTCAATCTGTGTGGCAGAGTTAACGATGTCATATTTGCCGTTGGCCACGGTGGATTGGAGTTCCAGTAGTTCGTATTTGGCAATCTGTCCCTGGGCTAGCAACTCTTGACCTCTACGATAGAGTACGCTGTCCTGTACTAGTAGCTCTTTGTTGACGGCGAGTGCTTCCTTTGTATACATTATGTTGATATAAAGCTGAACAATCTGCTCCTTGATGGTGTTGATGTCGCTGGCGATTTTCAGTTCTGCCTCTTCATACTGCAGCTTGGCTGTCTTGATGTTGTTGGCGGTCTGGTTGCCGTTGTAGACTGTCCATGCTGCATTGATGCCGTAGCTGCCGTTGTGGGACGTCTTTTTGGCGCTGCTGGTCATTGCATTGCCATTGACGAAACCTGTTGTACCCTCCTGAAAGGGACGGTAAGTCACCGACTGGCTAGTGTTGGCCGAAAGAGTCGGCAGCCAGCTTGCTTTCTGCTGCTTGATGTTTTCTGCAGCGATGTCTGTCTGGGCTCTTGACTTCAGAATATCCACACTATGGTCGGTTGCATAGTTGATGCAGTCGTCCAAAGTCCATTTGCGCTGCTGTCCGTGCAACGATAAGGTGCACAGGAGTAAGCACAAAGCCCCTGCTGTTTTTCTTGTCATTTTAATGTGGTTGTGTAGTTTTGCGGTGCAAAATTAAACAATGTTAGTTTGGTTACGTTAGTGGTTTAGTTAAATTAACAAACATTTCAATTGATTTAACGATAGCGGAAAATGAATTAATGAGCACTTTGTGGCAATTATTAGACAATACTGTGCCTTTATTTTGTTTAGTTTTACAATTGTTGACTTGTGTGTTTCTTTGTGAGTACGACCTGTTGTGTAAGATAAAGTACTGTTTCGACTGTCTTGAAGTTGTGGTTTGTAGTCAAACTTTACAAATATTTTGCATGCTATTTGTTTAGTGTGTAAAAAAAGATGAAGTTGGTGTAAATTATTCTGCGGTTAAATGTTGCGTTGTACCTGGTATTTGTTTAATTTTGTGATTAAACAGCAAAAGAAAATCTATGAAACGTGAAGAAAAGAATAGACTTAACACTTTTATTGCTTCGAATCTTAACAAAATTCTGAATGCGCGAGCAATCTCACAGAGAGACTTGGCCAGGATACTCAATAAGAGTGAGACGTCTGTCAGTCGTTGGCTTACTGGGCACAATGGTTTCAGCAAAGACTCCATCTCCATGCTTAACGAAGTCCTGGGAGTGGACATTACACGAAGTGTCAATTCGCTGGGGGCTCCTAGGCCACAACAGATGATACATTCTGATGACAAAGGTTTGGTAAATGTAAAAAGACTTAAAACTGCACTCATTACAGGGGTGACAGGACAGGACGGTTCTTATCTCGCAGAGTTTTTGCTTGCTAAGGGTTATGATGTCCATGGGATAATAAGACGTTCTAGTGTAGACTATCGCGAACGCATTGCCCACCTTGAGGGTGTGGTGAATTTTCACTTGCACTACGCTGACATGGGTGACTCCATGTCTATTGTGAAAGTGGTGGACACGGTACGCCCAGATGAGATATACAACCTAGCGGCACAGAGTCATGTACAGGTAAGTTTCGACTCGCCAGAATACACCGCCAATGTTGATGCTGTGGGAGTCCTGCGTATCTTGGAGGCTGTGAGGGCATGCCACCTTGAGAATACATGCAAGGTTTATCAGGCGAGTACCTCGGAGCTCTATGGTAAAGTTGAGCAGGTGCCCCAGAACGAAAATACACTCTTTCATCCTTATTCGCCCTATGCTGTAGCAAAACTTTATGGTTTCTGGATAGTTAAGGAATACCGAGAGGCTTACGGCATGTTCTGCTGTTCTGGTATTTTGTTTAACCATGAGTCGGAACGCCGTGGCGAGACTTTTGTTACTCGCAAGATAACCTTGGCTGTGGCGCGCATTGCGCAGGGATTGCAGGATACGTTGTATTTGGGCAATTTGTCGTCGCTTAGGGACTGGGGCTATGCCAAAGACTACGTAGAGTGTATGTGGTTAATACTACAACACAAGACACCTGAAGATTTCGTTATTGCTACAGGAGTGCAGCATAGCGTGAGAGAATTTTGTTATCATGCGTTCCGTCACGCTGGCATAGAATTGGAATTTCATGGCGAAGGCCTTGAAGAACATGGTGTATGCAAAAGTGGTCCCAGTGACCTTGTGGGCAAAACACTGGTGGCTGTGAGCAAAGATTTCTATAGGCCTACCGATGTGGTGAATCTCTGGGGTGACCCCACCAAAGCCAAGGCAAAACTAGGGTGGAATCCCAATAAAACGAGTTTTGAGGAACTTGTGGGTATTATGGTAGAGGCCGATATGGCAAAAGTGGCAGGCGAGGGCGCGGCTGCCAAGGTGCGCACCAACTTGGCAGAATATCTAGAAAAAGGAGTCGTAAAGTAATAAGTAAGAAGATTAAACTAAATGTGATATGTCCAAGTGGCGCAATAATAAAATTTGCAATTTCGGCATATACGCTGGAGTATAGAAACACAGAGGCATGTCATTAAAATTAAATTGTACAATACAAGTCTACGAATCATGACAGACGAAAAAACAAATTCTCAAAAACAATTGGATGTTTGTGATTACCAAAAACCTATCATTGAAAAGAAACTCTTATTGCCATTTATTCTTGTGACGAGTTTATTTTTTTTGTGGGGGCTAGCCAACAATATGACAGACACACTGCTGGCGGCATTTCGCAATATTATGAACATGAGCGATACTCAAACGAGCTTCATACAGATGGCATTCTACGGGGCTTACTTTTGTGTGGCATTGCCGGCTGCAATGCTCATAAAACGCTATAGCTTCAAACTTGGTGTGCTCATAGGGTTGGCGTTGTATGCTCTTGGTGCTCTGTTCTTTCTGCCGGCTGCAAAGGCGGAAAGTTATGCTTTTTATTTGGTGGCTATATATATCATGGCTTCGGGATGCTCCGTGTTGGAAACTACTGCCAATCCTTATATAATGTCAATGGGTGCGACTGAGACAGCAACACGCCGACTCAATATTGCTCAATCTTTCAATCCGATGGGTAGCATTGCCGGCATACTGATGAGTAAACATTTTATTCTGGACGACTTGTCGCTCTATTCGGTTTCGGGCACTTATGCATTCTTAGGCGTGGTGTTGCTGATTATCATGGTGGCGATGGTCTTCTCGCATATGCCGCAAGGGAACGATACTAGTAGTGGTGGCAATGGTTTGTTGATGGTCTTTCGCCGACTATTCACGAACAAGAAGTTCTCTTATGGTGTGATGGCACAGTTCTTTTATATTGGAGCGCAGATATGCGTATGGTCTTTCACTATACGCATTGTGATGCAGGAACTTGGATTAAAAGAGGCGGAAGCTTCTACTTATTTTCTCTATAGTATGGTGGGGTTCTGCTTATCGCGTTTTGTCTACACGTGGTTGATGAAATATTTTAATCCTATCAAATTGCTTGTCTTCAGTGGCGTGACTTCGCTGCTAAGTACCGCTTGTGTAGCTATGGGGGAAGGTAGTGGTTGGTTCTTAATTGTGTCACTGATTTGCGTAAGTTTGTTTATGAGCATGATGTTTCCTACAATATATGCTGTGGCACTTGAGAGCATACTGAAGACTGAAATGCCTGGCGACTCAAAAATCGGAGCCTCTGTGCTGATTATGTCTATATTGGGCGGAGCCTTGATAACTCCGGTGATGGGTATGGTTTCTGACCGTTTTGAAATATACGCGGGTTATTATGTGCCGTGTGTTTGCTTTGCCGTGGTTCTAGCCTATGCTTGCTACTGCTTGAAAACTAAAAATGCTTGAATGCTATGCTTGAAAAGAACTCGAAAATCTTTGTGGCTGGTCATAGGGGACTTGTGGGTTCGGCAATATGGCAGAACTTACTGGATCGTGGGTATACTAATCTGGTGGGGCGTAGTCATGTCGAAATTGACTTGACCAATCAATGTGCTGTAAAAAAATTTTTCGATGCTGAGCGACCTGACGCTGTGGTGTTGGCTGCTGCCTTTGTGGGTGGCATCATGGCGAACTCCATATATAGGGCTGACTTTATAATGCAAAACATGAAGATTCAGTGCAATGTTATTTCTGAGGCATATAGTCACGGAGTCAGTAAATTGCTGTTCTTAGGATCAACATGTATCTATCCTAAAGAAGCACCACAACCCATGAGGGAAGACTGTTTGCTAACATCGCCGCTGGAATACACTAATGAGGAATATGCAATAGCTAAGATTGCCGGATTAAAGATGTGTGAGTCGTACAACTTGCAATATGGTACCAACTATATAGCAGTAATGCCGACCAACTTGTATGGTCCAAACGATAATTTTCATTTAGAGAACTCGCATGTCATGCCTGCAATAATGCGTAAGGTCTATTTGTCCAAGTTGATACACGATGGTCGGTGGGATATGATAAGGCGCGACATAGATTGCCGACATGTAGAGGGTATTGACGGGAGTGCCGAAGAATGTTCAATCTTAGAGGTATTGGCGAAATATGGTATCCGTGATAATGAGGTTACATTGTGGGGTAGCGGAAAGCCGTTGCGGGAATTTCTCTGGTCGGAAGACATGGCCGATGCTTCAGTTTTTCTGCTGCTAAACGTGGACTTCGCTGACATTATTGGACAGAAGAAATATTCTTCTGTACACTATGGCGCTTCGACAGGTTTTGCAGTAAGCCGCAATGTGTCACAAGGGCGTGGTGGGGCGTTGCCATCGCTTGGTGAAATAAGGAACTGTCATGTCAATGTAGGAACAGGCAAAGAAATTTCTATCAGCAAACTGGCGCAGCTTGTTGCCAAGACTGTGGGGTTCTGTGGTGAAATAATATTTGATTCCTCAAAACCTGATGGCACAATGCGCAAACTAACTGATGTGACAAAACTTCATAATTTGGGGTGGGAACATAAGGTTGACGTAGAGGAAGGGGTCGGGCGATTGTATGAATGGTATCGCAATTCGCTGAAATAAGAAAGACTGAAAATGTGTGTTTAATCATCAGTTTTGCACCTAGGTTTTATGTTTGCGACCTTGCAAAGGCAAAATACCTATATAAATATTTGATAGGAATAAACTTTTTGTTATATTTGCCGTCAATAGTCTAGTACACTCAATAAAAATTAAACAAAAAGAACATAATCATGGACTTGAAAAGTATTGTATCCCAATTTACCGTCAGCGGTGTCGTGAAGGATGTCGCCCCCTTTGGCGGAGGTCTTATCAACTCTACCTATAAGGTGACGACTGAAGGTGACGCAACCGACTACGTTCTCCAAAATGTCAACGTGTCGGTATTCCCTGACATTGACTTGCTGATGAACAATATAGTCGAAGTTACTGGTCACATTCGTAAGAAATTGGTAGCTGCAGGCGAGACGGACATCGATCGCAAAGTGTTGCACTTCATTCCGGCAAAGGATGGCAAGATGTATTATTATGACGGTGAGAAGTACTGGCGCATGATGGTGTGTATAGCTGACTGTGTCACTAAGACAGGTGTGAGTCTTGAGAGTGCTTATGTTGTTGGTGAAACTTTTGCAAACTTCCAGGCTTCGCTTGCTGATATCCCCGTACAATTAGGCGAGCCGATAAAGGATTTCCACAATATGGAGTTCCGTTTGCAACAACTCAGGGATGCTGTAGCTGAGAATAAGAGCGGTAGAGCTGATGATCCTGAAGTAAAACAAATGTTGTCTGAAATTTTTGAACGTGCCGATGAATACTGCAAGGCAGAAAGACTTTATCGCGAAGGCAAACTGCCCAAACGTATTTGTCACTGTGACACCAAAGTCGACAATATCCTCTTCGATAAGGATGACAACGTATTGTGCGTTATCGACCTTGATACAGTGATGCCATCGTTCATCTTCTCTGACTTTGGTGATTTCTTGCGTTCGGCTGCTAATACCACAGTGGAGGACGACCCAGACCTGTCAAAGGTAAGCTTCAACTTCGAAGTTTTCAAATCGTTTACCAAAGGTTACTTGAAAGGTGCTGAAAGCTTCATAACTCCGATAGAAGTAGAGAACTTGCCGTTTGCAACAGCCCTATTCCCGTATATGACACTTGTACGTTTCATTGCAGACTATATCAACGGTGATGTATATTTTCACTGCAAATATCCCGATCATAATCTTGTTAGAAGTCGTAACCAGTTGAAACTAACCAAATGCGTTGAGGCTGCATTCCCGCAAATGGAAGCATTCATATCAGAACAAATATCTAAGAAGTAATAACTTTGCAATTATGTACTAGTCTTCGAGGAACAGACGGAAATGGCTAGTTAAATAACAAAAAGGACCATCGCTGTACACAACTAGGTGTAAGCGGTGGTCTTCTTGGTGATTTTTCGAGTGTTGTTAGATTCTAGCATTTTTTTATGTGTGATATGTAAAAATAGTTGCGTGCGTTGTGACTTTTGGTTTGTTTGTATGTTATAGTGCGTTTTTACGGAATAGGGGTGAGAGTTCTGTGATTTTGTGGCAAAATAAAAAACTTTGTGTGTTTTTATAAAAAAAAACGAGATAATTCTTGGTGGTAATGAAATAAAGGACTAATTTTGCACTCGCATTCGAAAAGAATGGAATGGCACCGTAGCTCAACTGAATAGAGCATCTGACTACGGATCAGAAGGTTCAGGGTTTGAATCCCTGCGGTGTCACAAGAAAGGCAGCGTTGCAACGCTGCCTTTCTTGTTCTATTGATTATAAAGTTCTTGTGCATAAAATATGACAAGACTCGAAATGTAGAGAGGTATCCGATGAATTGTTGTTAGTATGGCCGAGGCTGGTTGTTAACAAATTTCGGCTTTATTGGTTTGGGGATTTTGAATCCCAAAATTCCGACGATGCAACTCGCGATTGGACTTAGAATGCAGAAAAAGCAGAATGGCAGGTAAGCGATTGTTGGGATGCCGAGTACTGTACTCTGTGTCATGCCGCATGCTGTCCAAGGCACAAGGACGGAGGTGACAGTGGCAGAGTCTTCTGTGGATCGGCTGAGCAATTCGGGGGCATAACCTCGTTCGCGGTATTCCTCTTCGAAAATGGAGCAATTCATGATGATAGAGAGGAATTGGTCGCCCATTATTAGATTGAGTAGGCAGCCGCTAACAACACTTGAACAGACTAGCGAAGCCGTGTTGTGGATAAAATGTAGCAGAACTCTTGTGAGGCTTCTAAGCATACCGCTTGCCACCATGCATGAGCCAAAAGACATGGCGCAGAGTATGAGCCACACGGTGTTAAGCATGCCAGCCATGCCTCGCGTGGATACTAGTTGGTTGATGGCTTCGGTGCCAGTTTCTACGTTGGTTGAAGTGTAACACGTTTTCATTAGTCCGATGAAGATAGATTTGACTGTGATGTCAGTGTCTCCAGCAATTGCAGCGAGCACATCGGGCTGTAGCATTACAGCCGAAAGGCCAGCGGCCAATGCTGAGAGGAGCAATGTGATGAGTGATGGCACTTTCTTGTATATCAGCCATCCTGTGATGGCAGGTACTAGAAGGGTCCATAAGGAGATGTGAAATCCGTTAGCTAACCCTGTTGTGTAAGTCGAAATTTCCATGGATTCACCATTGTAGCACAAGCCTATGATGGTGTATAGAATCAAGGATATTGTCATGCAGGGCACGGTGGTGAAAAGCATAAAGCGTATGTGTCGAAAGAGGTCTGCACCTGCCATTGTTGCAGCCAGTACGGTGGTGTCGCTCATGGGGGAAATCTTGTCGCCAAAATAAGCGCCAGAGATAATTGCACCAGCCGTGAAGGGTTCTGGTATGCCAAGGGCTGTTCCGATACCCATAAGGGCAATTCCGATAGTGGCAATAGTGGTCCATGATGTGCCAGTCATTACGGATATGATGGCTGAGATGATACAAGCGCACGGAAGGAAAAATGTGGGTGACATTATCTGTACGCCATAGTATATAAGAGTAGGAACAATGCCGCTTATCATCCATGTGGCAGACATTATGCCGATAAATAGTAATAGGAGAATTGAAACTCCTGCATCTCCCATAGTGGCTTTGATGCGTTCCTCAAACACTTTCCATTTGGTATTGTAGATACCTATGGATAAAGTTACGCATGTGGCAGTTGCTATAATCATGGCAACCTGTGAAGCGCCAGAGAGAGAGTCGTCAGGGAAAAATATCAATACGCTGGCAATTAGCGTGATGAGAATGAGAATCGGTAAAAAAGCAATAAGGGGATGTGGTAAGCGGACTGTGTCCGCATTAGGTGTGTTGGTAATCATGAATACAAAGGTATCATTTATCTTTAAACAATACGATAATAAAACGGACAAAAAATGTTTGTTAGCTCCTTGCTGGGTAATATAAGGGACTGAAGAATTGGCTTTTTAGAAATAGTACTGATTTCAAGTGAGAATTAGATAATATTATATGTTATGTGTTGAATAGGGTTGTATGGTCTGTCCCTATTTTG
>CAVCAW010000070.1:0-12613 GCA_963600315.1 Bacteroidaceae bacterium
TTCGCCTTTTATTGCAGCGAGGCCACATTAATCTCGCCTTTTATCTTCGGCTGAGCTCGGTGGCATCGTTTGTGGGGATTCCCACAACATGCCGTCAATCAGTTCCATAGAGGCTGCACCTCCCGCCTTTGCCCCCCCCCTCGAAAGGCATTTTATTTTCGTGTAGCTTCAGCGGCGTGCAAAAGGATTGTTGAGGCTAACGTTGCTTGCCAAACAATAGCTCTAGAATCATCCTACCGACCTTTCGCTCTAGCCCGGCCTTTGATGTTGGGATGCCCGTCTGCCGGGCAAATCTTTGCTTGACCTGAGTGATGCCCAAAGCCCGCTTCCACGAAAAGGACAGCCCGGGGATTCCCGTATTTGTTTTGCGTCTTGACATATTGCAAATTAAATTTAAGAGGGTTTGTATCATCATACAAACCCTCTGATAATGTTTTCGCTATTTTGTCAAACAGTGCCAAATCTCACGTACCCATAGAACGAGTGACGATCCAACAACGATAATAACCCAATCTATAAACTTTAGGCTTTCAACATTAAAGAACTGTTGCAGACCTGGAATCTCAACCATTGCAATTTGACCTATGAATATAATTGCTACGATTGTCAGTAGTCCCTTGCATCCTTTAAAGTGTAAGGCGCTACGCCCTGTTTCAAAGGCACGGGCATTGAATAGATAGAAGAAATGAGTCATCACAAAGGTAGTGAATAGCAAGGTCAACTCATAGGTGGACACTTCTCCCTTCGCCCCTAGTTGTAAATGAAGAAGGTCAGTAAGTTGTGTTATTTCTGCATGCTGGAATATATAGAGCATACCAAGCAACATCAAGAAGAAAAATCCACCAACACCAATAATCTCGCGAAGCATCGATTTGCTGAGAATGAATACTTTACGATTTCTTGGCTTGTCGTTCATTACGCTCTCAGAAGGAGGAAGAGAGGCTAGTGCCATAGCTGCAAAGGTGTCCATTATGAGGTTTATCCATAGCATTTGTGTTACGGTCAGTGGAGATTCGGTTCCCATAAAGGCACCGCATAGCACAAGGAAACAGGCTGTTACATTCACAGTCAGTTGGAACAACAGGAAACGTTGTATGTTCTTATACAACGAGCGCCCCCACATCACGGCCTTACCAATGCTACTGAACGAGTTGTCGATAATAGTAATATCCGATGCCTCTTTGGCTACACTGGTCCCGTCGCCCATAGATAATCCCACATGAGCAGTGCGAAGGGCTGGAGCATCGTTCGTCCCGTCTCCCGTAACGGCGACCACTTGATGCTTCTTCTGTAAGGTCTCTACTAGTCGTTTCTTGTCCATAGGACGGGCGCGGGAGATAATCTTCAAATCAAGCACGCGCTCTTCCGCTTCCTTATCCTCTAGTGCTGCAAATTCTGGACCCGTAATAATATTGCGTTCTGTGTCGTTTGCATCATCCCAAAGCCCAATCTGGCGTGCTATCTCCTTTGCAGTGCCGGGGGTATCGCCCGTTACGATTTTGACATTTATGCCAGCATGCATACACTCTCTTACAGCAGAAGGGACATCTTGTCTTACAGGATCAGAAATGGCAACAATACCAACGAATACGAGTTTTTCTGCAACAATTTTGTTATTGGCTATGTCTTTGTCACCATCTTCTATCACTTGGTAAGCAAAGCCAAGAGTTCGCATTGCGTGGCTTTGATATTCGAGCAGTTGCTTGTCTACCTCTGTTTTATCAACAGAAGTCTCGTGACAGAGCTCGTATACAATTTCAGGTGCTCCTTTCACGTACATAACCTTCTTGCCTTTCAAGGCAACTGATTCTACAACAGTTGCCATGTACTTGTTCTCTGTAGAGAATGGCACCTCAGCCCAGGTTTTGACCTGCTCTCTAATCGAGCGATAGTCAATGCCTTGTTTGTTCAACCAAAGCAACAATGCTCCCTCTGTCGGATTACCTAATATTTGGGGCTTGCTCTTGTCTGAAAAATCTATTGACGCAGTAGAGTTGACGGCAATACTTTCTTCGATTACTTCCTTAGGTGTATTGTCATAAATTTTTATCTCGTCCACGCTCATTTGATTTTGGGTAAGTGTGCCCGTTTTGTCAGTGCAGATTACAGTTGTTGCACCCATTGTTTCACAAGCGTGCATCTTGCGCACTAGATTGTTAGTCTTGAGCATGCGGCGCATGCTGTAGGCAAGGCTAAGTGTTACGGCCATTGGCAGACCTTCTGGAACTGCGACCACTACCAAAGTTACAGCTATCATCAAAGTTTGTAGGACGTATGCTATAAAAGGTGCGGCTTGGTCCATGGAACCAAAACAATCTGTTCCATAAGTAACAAAATACATGATGATACGGCCAATAACTATCAGTGCGGCAAAACCGTAACTGATTTTGGTAATCCAATCGCTCAATCCATCGAGCTGTTCGTTCAGTGGCGTTTTTACGCTGTCATCAATTTGAACTGCCTCGAAAACTTTGCCCTGTTCCGTTTTATCGCCGATTGCAAGCACTTTGCAAATGCCATGCCCCTCCATTATCTTTGTGCCTTTCATTACGTGGTTAGTGGGGTAAGTGGCAGTCTTGTCAAAATCCTTTTTGTCCACACTCTTCCGGCACATGGGCTCACCAGTAAGGGTGGACTCGTCTGCGCATAGCGATGTCGACTCCAACAGTTCGCAGTCGGCAGGAACCTCCTCTCCGGTACTCAAGACGATAATATCTCCCACTACGATGTCTCTACGCGGAATTTGAGTAGTATTGCCATTGCGGATGACTGTAACCGGCTCGTCATCGTTTACCTGGTTGAGGATGGTAAATTCTTTGTCGGCTTGCAATTCGAAGTAAAAGGCAAGCCCCGTAGCCAACAAGATGGCGACAAAGATACCCACAGGTTCAAAGAATACAGTTGCACTCTGTTTGAGTCCGAAGCATTCGTAGCAAGAGATTCCTATCGACAATGCTCCTGCTATCATCAGGATGATGATCAGTGGATCGCTGAACTTCTCTAGGAATTGTTTCCATAGAGGGTCTTTCTTCTTTGGTGTCAAGATATTGGCACCATGTTTTTGACGGCTTTCGAGCACTTGGGCATCAGTCAAGCCTGTGTAGTGTTTTTTTTGTTCCATACTGTTTATTTTAAAAGGCTGTTTATTTTAAAAGGCTTCTCATTAGTGTCTATTAAAAAAATTAACGCTGGTTGAAATTAATTTCTAGCTGACCATGATTGTCGCCGGAGGTCTCATTGTTGACGTGAAAAAGAAAGTTCTTCAATTGCGAGTACGATCATCATACTTTTCAGCAATCCTTTCGAAGAATCTTTGTGGCAAAAATCCGACAATCTGACCGAATACATATCCGTTGGCATTCATGCTAGCGTCCTTCTAAGCGAAAGTACTAATATACAGATTTCAAATCGCCGACAAGATTTTTACTTCTTAAATAATTATGTTTGAGAGAATTTAAAAGGCGTTTTGATTGTTTTTAATAGACACTAGTGAGATATTCATATGATTCTTTACTGTGAAAATCTTCTTCGTGGTATATTCCTAAAGCTTATTTTTCTCGGCTTTTTGGATCGGGGCCATATGCGTTCTCATGTTCATCCCCACCAAAAAATAGCATCAATAGGGCATAGAATGGAATTAACTGAAACCAACCAGAATGCCCTAAATCGTGACATCTTTTGGCACTCTGTGCCAAAAGAAACCAGCAATATACCATAGATGTGAACAATATTAAAACTATAGTCGCAGAATTAGGGTTAGGAAATATCATAGCTATAATCTCAACTAGAAAGAGCCATATACAACTGATGGCATAAGATAATCCATACTCCAATCTTCCTATGCGTCCGTGAAATGAGAATGGGTGGCTAAACATTTTTGTTGATTTTTTTCTAAATTTTCACTCATGTTTGTTAGTTTTCTATAAGTTGAACAATAATTAATCTACCTCCTTGATTCTTATCAAGGAGAATCTGTCGACCCTCTGTCAATGGCACAGACTGTCCGATAGGTATCGGTTTCTTATCCGTGGCATCATACATGTCGGGTAAACGGCGGTTGATGAGTATCCATTGACCATTATGGAAATGAAAGTCACCAACAGGCTTCTTGTCATCAGAGCTTGTTTTCTCATTGGCTGCAATAAGGTTATTGGAGTGCCAACGATAAAGCGTCTGTTTGTCATAAACCATCAAGCGGTAATGCTCTGCAATGAACTTGCCATGTGATGGTGCATAGTAGAAATTCAATATCGGAAGTTGTCCTTTGTACTCTGTCCCACAGAAAGGACAACGTGGCTTGGTTGTATTATCGAATACGTACCAATGCGCTTCACACTTCGGATTCTGACAAGGCTGCACCAAGTCACAAGTCTTTACCAAAGCTTCTTCCCATTGCAAGGCCGAAGGGCGGGCAGACGGATTATGCAAGCCATCAATGAATGCCTTATCAAACAATTCCTTTAAGTAAGGACCACATATGGTATAAGGCATCTTGGCTGGGTTGCCCTGTGGGAGTTCTGTATTAGCCAACTGACCTGCTTTTACACGATTGGTTTTGTCTGTAGGGTGTTCGATGAATAGTGCATGAGAGCCGTAGCGCATGTCGTCGTCTTTCTGTGGGTCATCAACATTCCAAACCTTGCCTCCGTCTAATGGGTGACGGTTCAGAAGAAAGGTGTAGATGAGCACAGCAAGCGCATGGCGGTCTGTCTCTATCTTCGGCAGACTTTTCTTCGGGTCATCAACTTTCAGTGTCTTGGTAGCTAGAACCTCAGGCGCAATGAAACCTGGCGTGCCAACAACTTCTGGTGGAAACTTATGCGGAACCACCAATCCGTCGCAATCTATAATGCAAGCGTTACCGCTCAGAGGGTCAACAAGTACATTGTTGTACGATAGGTCCGAATGAGCCAAACCTGCTGCATGCAAACGGCGCATGGCACGAGCAATCTTCAAGCACATGTGTAGGCGATCAAGGAAAGTCCCTTTTTGGTCGGCAGGCACAAACCTATTGATGAGTTTGGCTGACGAGAACCATTTGCCATTTTTCTCTTGACCATTCTTTAGGTATGGCCAAGAGTCTGCCACACCACTGAAGAAAAACTTCTTGTCATAGAATGGAATGACGATGCCGGTAAGTCCTTTCCATTCCACAATCTTAGTTGGCCAAGCAAAAAACTGTTTCCAGTAATCGCCGATACTATCTGAAGTAAATATCTTTTTCCGATGAATGTTTACAATATCATTGATGCGAGCCTTGTCGTTGGCATTTATCGGTTTGCGATAAAATGCCACGACATAGGTCTTGTCTGTTGAAAAGTAAACATCCTTTACGCCGCCTTGAGCCTTGATTTCATCATAGAACTCAACTTTGCTCCCATCGGTTGCTGTAAGTGTTACTTTATTTGCCATAGTCTACTCTTTTATTTCTGCACTATCAATTACGGTGGATTCTGCCACGGATGTAGGTTCTTTGGTCTCTTCCTCTACCATTCATTTTACATTATCCTCAGTTCTCGCGGACTGCTCATCTGCTTTACCACTAGTAGTAATGGGTTCCAAATTGTCTGCATTAACGATTTCATCCTTACCATTAGGATCTTCGCCCTCATAGAGAATGGCTATTGTACGGTCGTCATGATTGCCAGGAGACCAAAAGTCAAGCCAATCCAAAAGTTGGTCTTTGGTTGCTTCGTTGTCGTCAGTCAATTCTACGCCATTCTCTTTAAGATCGTCCCACAATGCATCCCATTTGTCTGGATTGTTGAGATTTGCATCCGTTTCAAATTTTGGGTCGCTAACTCCGTCACTCATAAGAAAAAGCGCGGTAAAGTCATCCACAATATAGAGACGCAGTCTTTGATAAAAAGCCGTAGTATCCTTAAAAATCTCTGGCATAGTCAAGAATCGGGTCTGGCCTGCATATTCACCTTCGTCAGGTATACCAAGCAATTTTGCTGAATGTGCTTTGCGGTCATAAAGACAGATTGCACCATCTCCAACCCAAAAGGATGCTACAAACCAACCAAAACTGAATTTTTTGCAGATTGTTAAGAGTAGGGTAGTTGCATAGAGCTTTGGATTTTGCTTCTTTAGGGTAGCTTCATCATTGATGGCTTTATGGGCTTGGAATGCCGCTGCTCCGACGATATTATAGAGATAATTCCCTACTTCCTTACGAGCATTTCCTTCAGAAATTCCTTCTTTTTGGTCATTATATTTGGTAATTGCTTCCTCAAAAGGTTTGCATTGTTCTAATTTGGTCAAACAAGTTTCCACGGACTTGTTGCAAGCAATTTCTGAACCTTTTCTTGAGAATTTAGCACTGCCGGCTCCGTCTGCCACTGCCATGATGTACCAACCATTATCCATATGTTCCACACGGAAATGATCATCACGAGGCTTGGCCTCCTGAGCATGGCTGCGTCCTCGTTTGCTAGCTGCCACAATATCCTTTTGTGGAGTACCGTCAGCCAATGCTTCAACTTTTTTATAATCGGATTGGACGTCTTCCTTTTTGTATTTAGGCTCGGGCATATTGTCCCAATCCACAGGAAGGTTCCTCCACAACTTGCGTGGGTCTTGGTTGATTACAAAAGGTATTTTCTTTTCCAAAACAGATCTGTCGCTAGGCATTTCTAAGCCCTTGAATGTATAACACAGTGTCAACTCGAAGGTCGATTCTGCCACACATCCATCTTTGCGGAAAGGCTCTAGCGAAGGTATTCCGATAATAGAAAAACTCTTTTTGTCCGGTGCAACCGCAAGACGTAATCCATGCAAGTCCTTATCCCATTTCACGCTCTCAAGGCTGATTTCCACACCTGGCAAGACGGTAGAATCCAACTTTGGCATTTCCACAGCCTGAGAATATTCCTGATTTTCTTTGGCATTCGGAATGTTGAGATTCCATTTAATCTCGTTCTCCGCCACTTTTATTTTATCCATAGTGTATTCGTTGTATAGCCCCCATAATTTATCAGACAAGAAACGGAGGAAATCTTCTGTTTTCTTGTTATCACTAGTTCCGATGAGGAGCTGTAGAATTCTTTCTATTGCCATAGTTACCCCCTGCCTCGTGTTATGTCCATACCACCGTCTGCAATTTCTCCAAGCGATCCTTCTATTCCACACCAAGGGCATGCCGTGGTGTGCCCATCGGAGCACATGATGTTGCCACATTCACAAACTACTACGCCAAGTTGTGCACCACAACATGGGCAAGTTGGAACTCCTCGCAAACTTGAGGTGTTGACGGTTTGCGAAGATTTGCCATCGCACATGTCGTTGTAGGTTTCTTCATCCACCGGATATGCTCCAACTAACTTGAAATCATTTTTCAGAATGTCCGCATTGGTATAGTCCATATACTTGAACTCACTCAAATGTTTGGCGTATTTCACAAGGTATGTCTTCTTTGTATTGGAACACTTCCCTACAAGTACAGTATAGTTTTCGTCAACCTCACATGGCTTTTCAGTATCAACCTTTTCCAAATTAATACCAGAGGTTGGTGCTAGTGCCAAAGTATCATCGCCCATATCAGAAACAGACACGCTGGTTGCCTTGATGGATGCTGTCACCCATTTGAAGAATGCCTTGAACGAAATTTCGTCTGTTTCATTCAATCGGAGCACATTGTCCGAAATCTGGCCAAGCAATTGTGTGTCCACGTTGTCACCGATTGAGATGGCTACAAGATTTGTTTTGTGGCTATATTTCTGTTTCCAACGTGCAATGGCAGCCGATGGATTGTCAGTTGGGGCTCCATCGGTAAAGAGGAATATGATGGGTTTCCAGTCACCTTTCATCTCTGCAGTTGTCTTTACGACATTCTTGTCGATGTCATCCATCAGAAAGTCCAATGCCGCCCCTAGTGATGTGCCGCCTCCAATAGGGAATGTGGGTGGATAGAACTTGTACAACTCCGTCAACGGCGAAAGACTTTTTGTTTTGCCCGCAAAGGCTATGATGGAAACGAATGCCGTCTCTAGGGCATAAGGGTCAGTGCGCAGCTCTTGAATGATTTGGCGCATACCATCCTCTACTTGTTTGATGGGTTCTCCTACCATTGACTCCGAAACGTCAACGAGGAAGTAAACGGGTAATCTTCTCATATTGTGTTAGTTTTGATGTTAATGTTCGATTGTCTAATTGGTATTGGGCTGAGATATATCTTCCCTGGTCCTATTAGGCGCATAAGACTTAGTCCTTCACCTCGTAGTACATTGCCGAACGACCAACCGGCTTGTATTTGGTTAGTTTGAAAACCTTGCATTGCAACTATATGATTCTCATCTACCTCTATCGTTTCTCCTTTTGACAATATTTTCTCAATAGGTGAACCAAGAGAATCAAGGAAGACGGTTGCATTGCCTTCTACTTTTTGGAACAGCCCGACACCTCCTAGCAGACCTTGTAAATTAAGGTTCAGGTTAAGACTCACCTTATTGGTGGATGCAACATAGTGCCCACGGCGGCAAATCATATTCTCACCTTGTAACCGAATAGGAACTAGTGCACAAAGGCTACCAGACAACACCATTTTCTTCTCCATATTTGATGGATTGTAAAAATGGATTATCAAGACAGATTCGCCAGAGAGAGTCGACTTCAATACGCCACCTATCAGATTGCCGAGTCCGCTGCCGGAACCGCCACCGTTCCATTCTGCATCTCGTTGTAACGCCTCGTCAACCCAGACAATGCTTCTACGCTCTGCGTAAAAAGACTCCCCTGGAGACAAAATTACCTCTAGAGTCTTGTATTCGTATCCTACTATTTTGCAATTCATTCTTTTCTTTTATTGTTTTTGGTAGAAACGTGAGCCAGATGTAAAGCTAAAGCAATCAGTACAATACCAACTGCTAAAAGTAATAAGTCCATAGCATTCTTGTAATCAACAATCAATGCGTGCTTAAAGAAAGAGACTATCAAGACCATCAAAATGACTTTACCTAATGATGATTTCAAATCGTCTATATCCTTAATCTGCAACCAAGTTGGGCGTTGGTCTGCTTTTTGTTCAACAGGATCAATCTTGCTAATAAATAGTTCATATACACCCATGCTGAAGATGATTAGCACCATTGCAAATAGATAGATGTCCACAGATGAGACAAATACCTCTATAAGTTTTCATAGTCATGGGCAGTTTCTACACTAAACGAAGTGACGAAATCCTTCATGCCTAATGCAACAACGAAGGTCCCTTTAATAAAGAGTGCTATTGCAGATAGAGCAGAACCAATAACTGCTAGTGTTGTTAGATACCTTGAGAAATATAGTCCAGTCTCGAATTTTCTTACAACCTTGTTTTTATGATGCAATATAGCAGGAAAATTGATAGACTTTGCCTTTAGGTTATCCAACAATGTATCGTCTATAGAGTCGAAATACCCTTTAGATTGTATTTTTGCACGCAGCCATTTTGCCTCAGAATCATCTATCTCTCCAGGGCTAACTTCGTCTTCGAGCAATAAAGCGGCAATGGCATCAGTGAAGAGTTTCACAAAATCCTCATGTTTGTGTTCTTTACTAATAGTATCCTTAAGTTCAAAGAGGAAATCGCCTTTTTCTCGGGTCATTCCTCCATCACTATATAAAACTTTGCGTAGTTTAATCAACTCTTCTTTGGAGAGGTTACCATCAGAAAAAAGTTCTTTTCGTAGTTCACTCAATGAGTTCATAGGCAATCTTTTGTTTATTTACATAACTAGCAAATATCCTCTAGATTACGACATTAACTTCAGATGGTGGGGGCGGTAATGAAACACTGTCTGTAACTCCCATAGTGCGGCCACCTTGCTGCACATTGATTGTTACCCATTGGAAGAACTTTTTGAATGTACTACTGTCCATCGTGTCGAGTGTAAATACATTGTCTGTAAGTTTTTTCAACGGCTCCGTCTTTGCTTTTGGGCCAGCAGCGCAGGCTACGATATTGGTAAACTGATGTTTCTTGACTTTTTGTATAGCTTCTTCGTAAACCATAAGATCCGAAGGTTTTCCGTCTGTCAAAATAAACAATAGTGGCATCCAGTCACCCTTTTGCTCATGGCTACCCATATTTACTTCCCTATCGTAGCAGTCGCAAAGCATATTGAGGGCTGCACCAGTGTGAGTCGGTCCAGAGTCTGGGCACTCGATTTCTGGCAATTGCAAGTTTTCCAACTCCGTCAAAGGCAAAAGTTGCTTTACATCTTTGTCGTAAGTAATGATGCTGATGCATGCTGTTTCCAAAGCATATGGGTCAAGCCGTAGCGAGGCTATCATGTCGGTGAGCCCTACTTTTACTGACTCTATCGGCTCACCTTTCATCGAGCCACTTGTGTCGATTAGTATATAAACGGGTAATCTTCTGCTCATAGTTTTTGATTTATAAACAAAGACCGGGTGCGTTTCTTTCTTAAGACATCACCCGGTCTTTTGTTAAGGGGTGACTTATACTACAATGTTCACCTCTGGTGGTGGAGGCGGCAACTCGTTCATCGTTGTAGCTTCTGTAGCGGTCTCCTCAACAGACTTACTGCTTGTGCTGATGGACGCAGATACCCACTTGAAGAAAGCCTTGATTGTTGCGCTGTCTGCAGTGTCAAGTTGCACCACATTCTCGGTGATTTGCTTCAGGGTGTCGGTGTTTGCATCTTGGCCTGCCGCACAAGCTACAACCATGCCGCATTTGCGTTTTCTGAATTCGGCAAGTCCGTTGGTAATGCTATCGGTTGGCTCTCCGTCGGTCATAATAAAGACCAAAGGACGCCAGTCGCCTTTCTCATCGGCTGTAGTTTTGGTGATTTCGCTATCAATCTTTTGCGACAGAAGCTCCAATGCACCGCCCAAGGCCGTGCAACCACTTGCATCGATGCTAGGCGGTTGGAAAGCTGCCAACTCGGTCAGCGGAGCTATTTGTTGAGCTGTTGAGTTAAAGGTGATAATGCTGATGTACGCTGTTTCAAGAGCGTAGGGGTCACTTCTTAACGTGGAGATGAGCGTCTGAACGCCATTCTTCACAGCCTCGATGGGTTCGCCATACATGGAGCCCGAAGTGTCGAGGAGCAGATAAACTGGTAATCGTCTCATCTTTTTGTGTTTTTTTTGTGTTTGTGTTATTGTATTATTTCGAATAATCTTTTGCTACGCGCAAAATAGTTTCTGTAATGATTCTGTCATCAAATGCATCGCCTATAGCAGCGAATTTCCAATCTTCATTACGCCGGTATAGTTTACCCATTACCAAGGCGCGTTTGCCAATGCATTCTGTTTTAGTTGCAACGTTGTATTGGGCAAAAACTTGTTGAGGGGGATTGGTTGGCGTCCCTTCAAACATCCGTATTGAGGCATAGGGTATCCCAGAGAAGTCGCCATGGTACTCGCTGTTGTTGTAGATGTTTAAAAAGAAAACAATGGAGCAAATGTTACTGCTTACACGGTTCAGGTCTACAGTAATGATCTCGTTGTCAAGCCCGTCGTCTCCATCCTGGTCACCAGTTAGGTCATCGCCTGTATGGTGGAGGGCACCGTCTTTAGATTCGAGTTTGCCCTGAGGTAACTTACCTCTAAAGTTATACAGTGGCGACCAAATATGGTCTACAATTTTGCCCTCTGCATCGAACATCATGCAGCTCAAATCTAGGTCTACATCAACAACATGAGAGGAAAGACCAAAGAATTGTTTCTCGGTAACTGCCCCCCAATTGCAACCAACACAAAAATTGGTCAGTTTTGCGCCCGTCTCTTTTTCGAGATTGATGCGCTGTCCTTTTTCTAATCGTATAGCCATATTCTCTAATTATTTGGTATTCAATCCTATATGGAAAGAAAATAGTTGGGTCTAATTTATGGTTTTTACCTTTCTCCAATGTAATGTCATAGCTAGAACTTAAGCATACTTGTCTACAAGAGCCTGAAGCCCACCCTTATTGCCATTACCAATAGCCTCGAACTTCCATTCGCCATTGTGCCGATAAAGACGGCCAAATTCCACTGCTGTTTCGATAGAAAAATCTTCGTCAAGGTCGTATCGGGCAATCTCAGTGTCGGTCTTGGCATCGTAGATGCGGATGTAAGAGTTTCGAACTTGACCAAAGTTCTGACGACGCTCTTCTGCGTGGTAGATTGTGGCAGTAAAGATTATCTCTGTGATCTCTTTGCTAACTTTTGTTAGGTCAACATTGAGTGTCTCGTCATCGCCGCCGTCACTATTTCCGCCCGTGAGATCATCTCCGGTGGATTCTACAGAACCATCGGGGGATTTTGGGTTGTTGTAGAAAACAAAATAGTTGTCACTAGGAATCTTGCCTTTTCCGTTCAACATGAATGCGGATGCATCCAAGTCGAAGTCGTAGCCTGTTCCTTCGTTCGGGTCCCAACCGAGGCCCACACCTACTAGCGTCAGACTTTTTTCCATGCTGATACGCTGTCCTTTTTCCAGATTGATCATGGTTATATTGGTTTTATGTTGTTATTAATTTCAGTGTTCAATGTAATGCAGTATGCTATTTAATATAATCTCTCGAAACGCCTCGCCCGACCCTGGCGAAAAGTGGCAGTTGACTATCGGGTGGTCGCGCCGTTTCGAGGTGCAAAATTAAACATTTTTTTTTGATGCACA
>CAVCAW010000071.1:0-12580 GCA_963600315.1 Bacteroidaceae bacterium
GCCGCTGAGGTCTGTAGTGAGACATGGTATGCCAAACGCTATGCTCTCAAGAGGCGTGTATCCCCATGGCTCGTAGTAGGATGGATATACGCAGTAGTCGGAGGCTGTGAGGAAATTATAATAAGGTGCATTAACGACTCCGTCTTGCCCGTCGAGATAAGAAGGTATAAACAACAGGTGCACCTTACTCTCCTCAGACAGGGAAAGTCCACAATTGTAGATAGTCGAAACGATTTTTTCAGAGTCGAAATTGTATAAGTCGTGCGTAATGAAAGGATTGGGCAGGGGGGTAAGTCCTGTCCCGTCGAACACCTTTGAACCATGCTTCGTGGCCAGTCGGTCGCACAAATCCTTTCGGGCCTCTTTTTTCCAACATGGAACGGCAATGACTGCCAATATATCACGCGACAAGGTGGTGTTATTTTCCAAGACTCCAAGCGAACTCAAGAAAAGATCAAGTCCCTTGCATCTGAAGTCATTACGCCCACTAGTAGAAACAATCAAAGTGTCATCGCCTAGGTTACAACCAGCAAGCGCATTGTATGTGCTAAGCAGCGTTTTGCGCACTTTGGAGCGCACGCTCTTGAGTGTCGCACCCTTTACTACGAACGAAGGCTCGAAACCATTAGGTAGTATGATGTCGCTTTTGCGTTCGAAAAACTGTTGGCATTCCTTGTCGGTTACTTCAGACACTGTTGTCAAGCAATCGGCTTCAAGAGCAGCAACTTTCTCTATGCTGTGTTTTGACTGCATATTGAGCTCTGTGGCCATTTGGTCTCCTTGATATCCGTTGAAGTACTCGTATAAATCCTTGTTGTTGGTTGTGATGGAACGACCGATGCTTGTGGCATGAGTTGTGAACACAGTTCCGATGGTTGGAGCCGCCATCTTGACATAGAGTAGACCAAAACCACTCATCCATTCGTGAGCTTGGAATATTGCTGTCAATTTTGATGTAGCTTGGCTGTTGAACCACTCGTAAGCTGCTACTGCAAACTTGCCTGCCATGTATGAAAACATACACGATTCGTCATAGTCTCCGTAAGCGTGCAGTGAATCCACCTTAAAGTGACTCCATATTTCGGCATATATCGTGTCTTTTTCTGCAAAAAGATTCTGATAGTCCACCAGCGCTACGATAGGTTTGCCAGGTATTTGCCATCGACCGAAGCGCACGGGAATTCCCTTTTGAACCGCATAGTCTCTCAAAGACTTTAGAAGATTTTCATCGTATAGGAATAGCGGATTTTCTTCTTGAGAATCCAAATCAGGACCGATGTAGATTAAATTATCTTTATAAATCTGCCCCAATGATTTTGCTTGGGTTGACAAGACAGTGTATATCCCGCCAACTTTATTGCAAACCTCCCAACTCGTCTGGAAAACGATATCGGAGGGCTTAAGAACTCGTTTCATGAATAAATTCTAATAAGTTTGTTCGTAATCCTGCGCAAAAATACAACATTATTAGTAAATCTCGCCAACTTTAAAAGCAAAGTTTCTTAAATGCTATAATCTTGCTGAAGATTTTGGGTTGTGTCAGATTTTTTTTGTAATGGATTGCTTTCTGGACATACTACAATTTACAAAGTTTTGACCCTCGTTAATTTCGCATTTCGACCGAATATTATATCGATTTCGGGCGAAAAAGAGTTGGGTTTCCGCCGAAATTGAATTCTGTTTTGGTCGAAATGCAGTCGTTTTGCGGTTTTGTTCGTGATTTATCTCTTTTTAAGGATTGGATTGGAAGTGAAAATAGTCCTGCTGCAAGGCAATGTCTACTATTGCTACAAGTCGTTCGTCTTAGTGCTAGTTTGAAGATTAGTTGAAAAAGGTTTGTGCGGCAAAGGTACCCTCGAGCCTGTGTTTGTTTTTCTTGGGGTGCTCATGGGTTACGTAGACAAAAACCGCTGCCGAAATAAAGCGTGTCAAGGTATAGAGCTTGTATATTGAGTTTGCCAAGCGCAGTAATAAATGTTGCGATTGCAATTTTAGTGATGCTTTTGTAAAGTAAACTAAGTTGTTGTGATTTAAGATGGTGTAATATTTAATGTTAATGTGTGTTCGTTATTTGCCAGTGCGTTTTGCTTTAGAGTCGTTGGCATATGAAAATAAGTAGTATACTTGTTCTGGTGACAAGACGGTTGCGAATCTTCTGCTGTATTTTATTCTTGTTTCTGTAACTTTTGTGTCAGCTGCCCATCTTGCGTTGTTTAGTTCTGTTGCTAGGCTTGATGTGAGTCTGTTTTTTCTTATTGCAGTAATGTTTTTTTCTTTTAAGCCGTCATAAATGTCTTTTGCCGCCCGGAGTTCCTTGCGATATGAGAAAAAGATGGGTCGCAACTTTGTCTTGGTCTCCTTTGAAATAACTAGTTTCTTGGAAATATAGTCAAAAATTTCCTTGTCCTTTTGTGTTTGTGCGGAGACAAGGCTTGTGGCGGCAATGCATAATGCCATGCTTAATAATATGTTACGAGTAATTTTCATTGGAAAACGATATGCTAAAGTCGATGTTGATTAACCTGTTGTTTGTAATGTTGCTCAATGCAATGTCGTGAACAGTTTTTGGGGGAGCATTATTTTGTGCTCATGTGTTGTACGATGTCTTGCCGTAACTGCTTGCTAAAGTCTGAAGCAAAAATGAAGTCGTTTAATGTTTGATTGTTGGATGTGAGTACGTCCTTGTTGGAGCCTTGCCATTCTTTGTGCCCTTTGTTTATGTAGAGGATGTTTTCTCCGATTCCCAAGACGGAGTTCATGTCGTGGGTGTTCACGACTGTCGTGATGCCATTTTCATGGGTTATCTCGTTTATGAGTTTGTCTATGACTAGCGAAGTTTTTGGGTCTAAACCAGAGTTGGGCTCGTCGCAGAAAAGATATTTGGGGTTCATGGAGATAGCCCTCGCAATAGCCGCCCTTTTCTGCATTCCCCCGCTGATTTCGTTCGGGTATTTGGTTTGTGCTTCAAGGAGATTGACTCTGTCAAGGCAGAACAAAGCTCGTTTTTTTCTGTCTTTGTAGCTCATGTCGGAAAACATGTCTAGCGGAAAGAGTACATTTTCTAAAACGGTTAGGGAGTCGAATAAGGCTGATCCTTGAAATAACATCCCTATTTCGCGTCGGAAGATTGTTTGTTCTCGCTTGGTCATGGCGATGATATCTCTGTTGTCGTAGAAAATGTGTCCGGACGTGGGGGTATACAGACCCACTAGGCAGTTCATTAGCACGGTTTTTCCAGATCCGCTTTGGCCAATGATGAGATTGGTTGTACCGTCACGAAAAACGACATTGACGTCGTAGAGGATATG
Organism: Bacteroidaceae bacterium; assembly: GCA_963600315.1. GTDB lineage: Bacteria > Bacteroidota > Bacteroidia > Bacteroidales > Bacteroidaceae > UBA6382. Next base: position 3,309 of record CAVCAW010000071.1, read on the forward strand.
TTTGTCTCCAAACGATTTGTTAAGTTTCTGGACTGATATCATGGACTATGAAAGTATTTGCGTTAGGAACATGTCAGAAAACAATATGAGTATGGAGCTGGCGACAACGGCATTTGTGCTCGCTTTGCCCACTTCAACGGAACCACCTTTTACCGTGTATCCGAAATATGATGATACGCTGGAAATAATGAATGCAAAAAATAGAGATTTTATCACTCCCATCCAGAAATACCATTGATGGAAATCGTGCTGAAGTCCTAGTGTTAACTCTGATGGTGTAATGATATGACCGATGTATGCAGTCAGGTATGCTCCGGCTATACCAGCTCCGACGCTGAAGATGACCAGTACTGGTATAATAGTAATCAGTGCCGTAATTTTTGGCAAGATGAGAAAAGAAGCGGAATTTATACCCATAATGTCGATGGCGTCTATCTGTTGGGTCACTCTCATGGTTCCTAGCTCAGATGCGATGTTGGACCCGGCTTTTCCTGACAATATGAGACACATTATAGATGAGGAAAATTCCAATAGCATTATTTCGCGGGTAGTAAAACCGCTAACCCATACGGGCATCCATGCGCTTTGGATATTAATCTTAATTTGTATGCAAATGACTGCTCCTATAAAAAGCGAAATGAGAAGTACAATTCCAATGGAGTCTATGCCTAATGCCAAAACTTCCTGGAAGTATTTGCGAAAAAACATTTTGAATCGTTCGGGACGCTGAAAAGTTCTTGACATCAGTATGCAATACTGTCCCAAGTCTTGAAGTAATCTGATAACGTGCATTTTTTTTGTCTACCTACATGTTTGGATTGTGCAAAGTTAATAAAAAGGTAGGGTAATGATGGAAAAAACGACTCGGCTTGTTGACTCTTTAAGCAAAATTAGCTATCTTTGCAAGAAATCAAGTTATAGATTTGTTTTTTAAGAAAAAGTAATGGGTCTACTATCAAAAATATTCAAGAAAAAGTCTAAAGGTAGTGATTACGTGATTGGCGGTATGGAGGATTTTATGTCGCTGATAAGGGTATACTGCCAGGCTGTGATGGCTCATAGACTGGGAATTACCAATCTTGCCATGTTGCCGGACCTGCGTATGTTTAAAAGTTCCTTGCATGTTGCGACAGTGAACAATAGGCTAGGGCTTGGTGAAAAAAATCGTTGCAAAAAGATGTTAGAGGATATCTATGGCATGGATGAGGATTTCTTTGCCGAAATCGACTCTAGCATAAAGTCCAATTGTCGCAACATTAATCAAGTGAATAGCTATTTTCTACTATTCCAGAGCTTTAGCCAGGATTTGCTGACTGTTCTTTCGAGTACATTGCAGTTGCGGCTAAGAATGCCCTCGTTCTTTAAAAAAGCTTTGCGTAGTATTGTAGAAAAAGGAGTCAATGATATATTTGTAAAAGATAAGTTCAGAGATGATGCCGTGAGAAAAGCTACGTTTTCTATTCGTACTACACAGCAGAGACTCGGGTATACTCAAAAATGGATGACGGAGTATGCTTATCACATTATCTTGTTGGCCAAAAAAGAACCACGCAATAAGTCTGCAGAAGACGGTGGTAAATAAAAATGGTAAGTAGCGAAAATGCCTACACGTAGAGACGAACTCCTGCAACAACTCAGTGTGAAGCTAGATATGTTAGTTCGCCAACACAAGGAGTTGAAGAAACGGCAGCAGATGGCTGATGCCCTTATGGAGGAAAATTCCCTGTTGAAACAACAGCTTGAAACCCTGAAGACGGCCAAGACTATTGCTCTTGGGGAAAAAGATATTCGCCAAGCAAAGCTTAACTTGTCACGCCTGATTAGGCAAATAGACTCTTGCATCTCAATGCTTGTTGTGGAGAAGTAGCGAATTGTGCACGGCTAGAATGTTTTAGTGGTGAGCTTTGAGTCTTATTTATTATTGATATGGAGAACAAACACAAAGGTGAAACGGATAAATTCACGATACAGCTTAGCATTGCAAACAAGGTCTATCCAGTCACTGTGAGTCGCGAGAATGAAGCAGTATACCGCAAAGCCGCCAAATTGATACAGCAGAAATTAGATCGCTACACCTCTTCCTTTTATGCTGAAGACAAACAAGACTATCATGCGATGGTGATGCTTGACCTTGCAGTGGCACTAGTGGCAGAGTTTGATGTCGATGAAAAACTCCAAGCTCTAGCAGAAAAGATAGACAGCTGTCTGAACTGATGGGTGATTACTTGCAAAAGCAGGAAAAATTAGTCGTTATACAATATAGATTTTAACACATATTTCAAATAAAATATTAAAAACAAAAAATATGGAGATTACAATAATATCAACTATCTGCGCATTGTTCGTGGGAGGACTAGTGGGATACACTATATTCCGCTATGTCATAAAGGCTCAATACAACAAGATGACCGCACAGGCCGAGAGGGAGGCTAAAAATATCAAGGAAAAAAAACGCCTTGAGCTAAAAGAAGAGTTCGTTAATCGCAAGGCACAACTCGATAAGGAGGTGCAGCAAAAAAACCAGTCATTGCTGCAAGCGGAAAACAAACTGAAACAGCGTGAAATAAGCATCAATCAACGCCAAGATGCCGTTTCTCGCCGTAAGGCAGAACTCGATAAGCAACAAAACACTCTTGACAATCAGGCTCAAGCTCTACAGCGCAAGGAACAAGAACTTGAAAAGCTTGAGACTCAAGAACGCGAAAAGCTTGAGACTATTAGTGGGTTGTCTGCTCAGGAGGCGAAGGAACGCTTGATAACCTCATTGAAGGATGAAGCGAGAACTTCTGCCCAAAGCTACATTAACGATATCATGGATGAGGCCAAGATGACCGCTAACAAAGAGGCTAAGAAGATTGTAATACAGACTATACAGCGTGTTGCTACTGAAACGGCAATCGAAAATTCTGTAACAGTGTTTCATATTGACAACGATGAAGTCAAAGGCCGAATCATTGGTCGTGAAGGTCGCAATATCCGAGCATTGGAAGCCGCGACTGGAGTTGAAATCGTTGTAGACGACACCCCTGAAGCAATTGTTATTTCAGCGTTTGATCCTGTTAGACGCGAGATTTGCAGACTTGCTCTTCATCAACTCATTGCTGATGGGCGAATTCATCCTGCCCGTATAGAGGAAGTGGTTGCCAAAGTTAAGAAACAGGTCAACGAAGAGGTACTTGAAACTGGTAAACGTACGGCAATTGACCTTGGTATTCATGGTCTACATCCAGAATTGGTACGTATTGTCGGCAAGATGAAATATCGTTCTTCTTATGGTCAGAACCTCTTGATGCATGCTCGCGAAACAGCCAATCTTGCTGGTGTTATGGCCGCAGAACTTGGGTTAAATTCTCGCAAGGCGAAACGAGCTGGTCTGCTTCATGATATAGGTAAGGTGCCTGACGAGGATACCGAATTGTCTCACGCTGAGTATGGCGCAAAGATTGCAGAAGAGTATAAGGAAAAACCGGAAATTGTCAATGCCATAAGGGCTCACCACGATGAATGTGAGATGACATCTCTAATTGCACCGATTGTGCAAGTTTGTGATGCTATCAGTGGAGCTCGTCCAGGTGCACGGCGCGAAGTTGTAGAGGCTTATATCAAACGCCTGAAGGATTTGGAGAATATTGCAATGAGTTATCCTGGTGTAACTAAAACTTATGCCATTCAGGCAGGGCGTGAACTTCGTGTTATAGTCGGTGCTGACAAGGTTGACGATGCACAGTGTGCACAATTATCTCAGGATATAGCTAATAAGATTCAGACGGACATGACTTATCCAGGTCAGGTCAAGGTGTGTGTTATTCGTGAAATCCGCTCAGTAAACTATGCTAAGTAACAATCTTTAAATGAAAATATGTAAAGGAGACGTTTTTACGTCTCCTTTTTTTTGTCAGTTCAAGGGGAATTTTTACATTTGCTACAGCTTGTGATGATAATCAAAGAAGATTGTCTTGTCAGTTTAGTGTCAAGGAAGTTCACTATATGGTATAACCTTTTAAAATAAGTTACTATGATTACGATTACCATTAAGACATTGAAGTTTGATGCAGGTGAAAAACTTAGTGCATTTGTAGAGAAGAAAGTGGCTCGTCTGGAAAAATTCTGCGAGGGCAAAACAGATAAGATATTGGTTGTTTTGGAAAATCTAAAGGAGGGCAAAAATGTAAAGATACAAATTGCTGTTCCTGGTGATTCCTTGATGGTTGAACGAACAGCAGACACTTTTGAAAATGCTGTTACTGCGAGTGTAGATGCGATGAAAGAACGTATTTCTCGTTCAAAAGATAAGAAAGATGCATAGAAAATCCTATGTCTTTATGTATACAAAAAATCCGCAAGGTGCTTAACAATGCCTTGCGGATTTTTATTGTCACTTATTGTATCAATTCTTCTAGCTTGTCAAAAAGCTGTCTAATATAATCTATGGTTTTTTTGCGGAATTTGCCAGGCTGCTTCAGCAGGGATAACCCGTCTTTGGATAAAGCAAACTTGTCGGTAATCCATTCTTCTGCTTTGTAGTTGAAACCAGACTCTCGATTTTGCTCATAGCAGTAAGATATAAACCAAATTCGTAATGTTGTAGAACTGTTGTCTTTTGTAACGAAATATTGGTACTGAAATAGGGTAGAGTCGGACTCCCATTTTTTTCTTTTGAAATAGAGAGGTTCGCATATCGTTGCAACAAGTGTATCTTTTGACTCTGACAAAATTCTTGATATGTCGAGCAATTTTGTTTCTTCTGCTTTTTGAAGCGCTTTGTCCTTGAGTATATCAAAAACCTGTTGGCTACTTTTTGTTTTTGAAACGAAAGTGTGCTCAAAGCAGACGACTCCGTCTGCTGTTAGTGGTACTTTACCAGCAAGGTATTGACTGTCGGGCAGTCGGAGAGGACTGCTTGTTGTCGCAGAGTCTTTAGATTTGCTTTTCGCTGCAAATCTTGCTTCCTTTAAAGCCTTTTTTCTTGCTTTTCTTTCTGCTGCCTTTTTTGCGGTTTTGGATTCCAGGTAGTTTTTTCTAAGATAAGAGTTGTCTGTGTTCATTTGGGCATTGGCAGTCGCAATTCCTCCAAGGAACAACAGAAGTGGAATTATTTTTTTTATCATTGTGTGTAATCTTTTGTGTTTGTTTGACCCCTGTATATTTAAAGTAAGAAGGAATTACTGCAAAGGTAGTAATTCCTTCCTATTAAAGTGTTGTAACTGTATGGTTTTGTTAGTCTTTTTCTATGATTTCCATTCCTTTTAGAAGTGCTTCTTCGTTTAGTGGAATAAGTTTGTGGTGTCGCTCGGGTAGTGTCTTGTATAGTGCATTCTTTATGTTATCTATAGAAACTAAAGGATTGACTTTTACCAGTCCTCCTAGAATAATCATGTTGAAGGTCTTGATGTTGTGCATTTCGGCAGCAGTGTCCATCGCATTTATACTATAGATATTTATGTCATCTCTTTTTGGAGGTGCGATTATGCCACTAGTTTCATATATTAAAGTTCCTCCAGGTTTTATGCTAGGTAGAAACTTTTCTATTGAAGGTTGGTTGAGTAATACTGCAGTTGTGTAGCGATTAATTATAGGTGAAGGTATTTTTGTGTCACTTAGTATGACAGTACAATTGGCTGTTCCTCCGCGTTGTTCTGGTCCATATGCCGGAAGCCATGACACTTCTTTTCCTTCCATCATTGCGGCATAAGCAAGAAGTTTTCCTGTAGACAGGACTCCCTGACCTCCAAATCCTGATATTATTATTTCTTCTTTCATGACAGATCTGTTTTTTTGTCTTTCAAATCACCGAGTTTATAGAATTTGAACATATTTTCTTCCATCCAAGAGTTGGCTTCTACCGGTGACGCTTTCCAGCCAGATGAGCATGTTGAGACAATTTCAACCAAGTTTGATCCAATGCCATTCATGCTGTTCTCAAATGCTTTTCTGATTGCTTTTTTCGCCTTGCGTATGGCGGCAGTTGTGTGAACGCTTTGACGGCTGACATATGCCGTTCCTTCCAATCTAGCTGCCAAGTCGGTGATGTTGAGTGGATATCCGTGGAGTTCTGCCGTTCTACCATATGGACAAGTGGCTGTTTTCATACCCATAAGTGTAGTAGGAGCCATTTGACCTCCAGTCATTCCGTAGATGGCATTGTTGACAAAGATTATGGTGATTTTCTCACCTCTGTTGAGCGCATGTATAGTCTCACAGGCTCCGATGCAGGCTAAGTCTCCATCGCCTTGGTATGTAAACACGAGACGATCTGGCCATAGACGCTTGCAGGCAGTTGCAACTGCAGGTGCTCGTCCATGTGCTGCTTCCTGCCAATCAATGTCGAGATAGCGGTATGCAAAAACGGCACACCCTACGGGGCAAATGCCTATGGTCTTTTCCTCCACTTGCATCTCTTCCAGAACTTCAGCAATTATCTTGTGTACAACCCCATGCGAACACCCTGGACAATAGTGCATAGGTGTGTTGTTCATTAGTTGGGGTTTTGTGTATACTAAATTGTCTTTGGAAATAAGTTCGTCTTTTGTCATTTCCTTGTGTGTTTACGGGTCATACGTATAGTAACTTCGGCAGTCTTGACTATCACCGCAATGCAGCCTGTTGTGAATACGGCAAGAATTCGTTCGGGCTCGGGACACAGAAAATAGAGTAGTACCGTTGCTACTGCCAATAGCATGAATATGATGTTGAGCCAATTTCGCAACCTTAACTTGTATGGCTTATCCTTAAGCATCTGGGTGTTGCGATTTGTGGTATACAGAAAATTGTGTGTGTCTTTTTCCATTGTAGTGCCGCTCAAAGGTTATTTGAAAATTTTCTTCGCTGTTTCTATAACTTCGGTTGGATCAGGCACAACGCCTCCTGTTCGTCCAAAATGTTCACAAGGTATTTTGCATTCAACGGCAAGCTTGATATCTGTAATCATCTGACCTGTGTTGAGTTCACATACTAGAATCTTTTTCGTATTTTGGGAAGCCACTCTAAGTTCTTTCTCTGGGAAAGGCCATAGGGTAATAGGTCGGAAAAGTCCTACCTTGTATCCTTCTTGCCTAAGTTGGTGTACCGCATCTTCTGCAATCCTTGACATACATCCGAAACTTACAAATAGATACTCGGCATCTTCGCAACAGATGGATTCGGCACGAGTTTCGCACTGCTTTATACGCTCATACTTGTCATGCATGGCAATGTTGCGTTTGTCCATTTCAACAGGATCGGATTCCAACGAAGTAAGTATGTTGTTTTTCCTGCTCTTGAGGTGCGTGCCGTTCGTAGCCCAAGGGCATTCGTTGTATATTTCTTCCTCTGTACGTCTTGTTTTGAATGCCGGTAATTTAACTTTTTCCATAATTTGACCTACGATTCCGTCTGACAAAATCATTGCCGGCATTCTATACTTAAAGGCAAGATTGAAAGCTTCGTCTACAAAATCTGCCATTTCCTGAACCGAGTTTGGGGCAAGTACAATGACGTTGTAATCGCCGTTACCACCTCCGTATACAGCTTGGTAGTAATCACATTGGCTTGGCTGAATTGTTCCCAAACCAGGACCACCTCGTTGCACGTTTACTATCAAAGCTGGTATTTCGCAGCTTGCCATGTAGCTGATGCCTTCCTGCATGAGTGCTACTCCAGGACTTGATGATGATGTCATAACTCGCTTCCCGCTGCCTCCTCCACCATATAGCATGTTGATGGCTGCTACTTCGCTCTCAGCCTGAAGTACAACCATTCCTGTGGTTTCCCAAGGTTTTACTTGTGTCAGAGTTTCCAAAACTTCTGATTGCGGGGTGATGGGGTATCCGAAGAAACCATCGCAACCGCATCTTATTGCTGCATGTGCAATGGCTTCATTGCCTTTCATTAAAACATATTCGTCCATAGTCTAGTCTTCTTTTTTGCGATAAACGCTGATACATCCGTCTGGACATACAACGGCACATGAGGTGCACCCTGTACATTCTGTCCAATTCTGTTGTTCTGCATATGGATATCCTTTGTGGTTCACTCTTTTCTGTGATAGTGTTAACAAATTCAGTGGGCATGCAATGATGCATAGTCCGCATCCTTTGCATCGCTCGGTATTTACCAATATTGCACCTCTAGTTTTACTCATAATCAATGGGGAATTTTGAATATCTTATTGTCCGTAGATGTCTTTGTTGTAAAACTCTAATATGTTATAAGTCATTTTGAGTTTTTCTCTGGCAGGACTATTTGCGTTGTATATACAAGCCTCGTTGTAGTGCAGAATGGCTTTTTGCCAGTTGCCAATCTTGTAGTATGAGTTGCCAATTAGATAATGTATCTCGTCATTACTTATAGTTTGAGGGTCGTCCGATGAACAGTCCTTTGCTAGTAGAGCTGTTAGTTCATTTATTGCCTGTATTGCCTTGCCGCTTTTGAGTAATTTTTTTGTGCGTTCTTTAATCTGCATTGTTTACTTTTGTTTTCGTTACAAAGGTACAATAATTAAGACCTTCAATTCCTGGAAACGTTTTTATATAGCCTTCTTAACGAGTTTTTTTAATTTATTAACAATTGAAATTGTGTCTAAATGTTTATGTTTTAGCTATATAGACCTTGGTTTGGTAAGGTTGTTTGTGAAACGAACAAAATCTTTTTGGTATGAGTAATATGTACAGAATTTGCACGGTGTAACTTTGTTTGTGCAACGGTTGCTTGTGTAAAACAAAAAGTCGGGCATAACCCTATAGCTAGAGTCATGCCCGACTTTGGTGAAAGATATTAAGTGTGTTAAGCTTCTGTTACAGGTTCTACTGCTACAATGCTACGATCGCGACGATCGTGTGAGAAATTTACCACTCCGTCTACTAGAGCATACAGAGTGTGGTCGCTACCCATACCAACGTTCTTGCCTGGATGGTGAACTGTGCCTCTTTGACGTACAATGATGTTGCCTGCTATGCAGACTTGACCACCACAAATCTTTACGCCTAATCTCTTGCTGTGGGACTCACGTCCGTTCTTAGAACTACCTACACCTTTTTTGTGTGCCATAATTTTCTATAATTTAATGATTAAGCAATAATTTCCTTGATTGTTATTTCTGAAAACTGCTGACGGTGTCCGTTCATCTTACGATAGCCCTTGCGGCGCTTCTTGTGAAAAACAATCACCTTGTCACCCTTTACGAGTGGGGTTTTTACCTCTGCAATGACCTTGGCTCCCTCAATAGTCGGGGTTCCTACGGTAACTGCACCTTCTTTGTCTACAAGAAGTACGTCTTCAATCTCTACTTCCTGTCC
>CAVCAW010000072.1:0-12154 GCA_963600315.1 Bacteroidaceae bacterium
GTCGTTGGTTCGAATCCGACAAGAGGCTCAAAAGGAGGACACTTATAAGTGTCCTTTATTTTATTTTCAGATTCGCATTGTTTGAATTCTTTGTTTTTGCTTCAGTCTCGTAAATAAAATTAAATTACTATATTTGCGTGACAAACTAAATCAAAACAAACCGCATGACACTTGACGAATGCAAGACCATAGAACTTCCAACATATAAAGACAACCGCGGCTGTCTTACTCTCGTCGAGAGCGACATGTCATGCTCTTCAATGCCATTTGTACCAAAAAGATGTTTTTGGATTCATTCTGTTTCAAGTCAAGGAATAAGGGGCGAACATGCTCACCGCACATGTTGGGAATTGGTAATACCCGTTCATGGTACATTTACTCTCAGTCTCCATGATGGGAGTACTGCTAATGATATAATCGCCGATGACCCATGTAAGGGAATTGTGATTCCTCCAATGATTTGGTGTCGACTTTGGAACTTCTCACCTGGAGCAGTATGTCTTGTACTTGCTTCCGAGGACTATAACAGGGATGGATATATCAATGATTTTGAGTCGTTTTGCAAGGAGGCTACAAAATGATTACTGTTGTACCCTACTACGAGTCCATGAAAATCACGTGGAATACGTTGCAAAAAAATGCATGCAATTCCACCCTACTCCACAATCGTAATTATATGGAATATCATAAGGATCGTTATAAAGACGTATCACTAATATTCTATAACGACAAAAATAAAGCTATCGCATTATTTCCAGCATGTTTGAGCGTAAAGTACCCCTGTACAGTTGTTTCACATGAAGGGCTAACATATGGAGGGGTGATTATGCCACAACAAACTCATGCATCTACAATAGAGGAAATTTATACGGCGTTAGTAGCTTACTATAAGGAAGTGGAACACCTACATAGCCTTATTGTAAAGCCGATTCCGTACATATATGCAACACAGCCTTGTCAAGAGGAACTTTACATGATAAGTCGACTTGGAGGAATTTTAACAGAGAGGCATTTGAGCCAAGCAATAGACTTGCAACACCCATTCAATATGAATAAATTGCGCCAACGGTGTATACTTAAGGCAAAAAAAAATAATATTGTGGCAACGGAGACTACATCTAAAGAAGACTGGAAATCCTTCCATCTAGTCCTCACTGAGGTTTTAAAAAGCCGACACCAAGCGTCCCCTGTCCACTCATTTGATGAACTTTGGCTCTTGCATACACGTTTTCCGCACGAGATAAAGCTTTATGTTGCCATTTTCCAATCAAAAGTCTTGGCAGGTTGTGTAACATATATTTCTAAGAATGTTGTACATGCCCAGTATCTGGCTTCATCTCCCGAAGGATTTGCAACAGGCGCACTAGATTTAGTCATAAATTATATTATTGCCGACACAAAAAACAAAGAGATTCGTTACCTTGACTTCGGTGTATCTACGGAAAGAAATGGCGAACTTAATTACGGCCTTACTTTGCAGAAAGAAGGGTTTGGTGCCCGTGGCGTTTGTTACGACAAATACTTGATAAATTTATGAAAATTCCATATTTGAACTTGCGTGCGCTAAACAATTTTAATGCAGACGATCTTAAAGAAGCTGCAAAACAGGTCGTTGATTCGGGCTATTACTTGAATTGTCAAACTGTTTATGAGTTTGAAAGACATTGGGCACAATACACACAAACTGACTATTGCGTTAGCACAGCAAATGGTCTCGATGCGCTTACAGCAATTCTTACAGCAATGAAGTCTATTTACAACTGGAACGATAATGCTCAAGTAATTGTATCTGCCCACACATTTATAGCCTCGTTCCAATCTATTGTAAGGGTTGGATTGACTCCTGTTCCGTGTGAAGTAGATCCAGAGACTTACCTGATCGCACCAAAAAAAATAGAAGAATCCGTTACTCCATATACAGTCGCAATTATGCCAGTACATCTTTATGGTAGAATTTGCGAAATGGATAGTATAAGGAGAATTGCAAACAAATATAATCTCAAGATTGTTGTCGATGCATGTCAAGCACATGGCATGTGTAAAGGAACTGCAATGGGTGATGCCGGAGCATTCAGTTTCTACCCAGGAAAAAACCTAGGAGCCTTGGGTGATGGCGGTTGCATTTGTACAAACAATGAAGAGATTGCTGTTTATGCACGTATGTTCTGCAACTATGGATCAACCGAAAAATACACGCATAATATTTTGGGAATAAATTCCAGACTGGATGCTATTCAAGCAGCCTTTTTAAACAAAAAATTACATCTACTTGAAAGCCAAAATAAACAGCGACAACAAATCGCAGACTACTACAACAAACACATATCAAATCCCCAAATTACTGTTCCATACTCATGTTGCAATGCGACGACAAGCAACTGGCACATCTATCCTGTTTTGTGTACCAAACGGAATGAGCTGAAAAGGCACCTCGCAGAGGCAGGTGTAGAGACCATCATTCATTATCCAATCCCACCACACAAACAAGCTGCATTTGCACAATTGAATAATGTATCAATGACTATAACGGAAACAATTTGCGCAAGAGAGCTAAGCATTCCATTAAACCCCACTCTTACATTTGACCAACAAAAATATATCGTTGAAACCTTGAATTCTTTCTAACATCAAGATTGTATTTACTCATTAAAAGCCTCATCTTCCGTCAAATTTTATGCTACCTTCAACCATTGATATATTGATATGTACAATAGCCGAGCGGATAAATAGAGTGCCTAGTATGCTTCTTCCTCCAACTGATTGGATACACTATACAGTATCACATCAAACTAACGGAAAACACATTGACCCGCCAAAATCCCTTTTGAAACGTTCAGATGTGAAGATACTAACGATTGAAGGCAGTGGGTTGTGTCAAAACCGAAACAATGCACTAACACATGCAACAGGAGAGTTACTCATTATATCGGATGACGATGCCGTCTACAACTTGGAGCAGTTGCAACAAATTCGAACAGTTGCCGATCAAAATCCACAAGCTGATATACTTACATTCATGGTGGCCACGGATGATGGAAACTTACTACACTCCTACCCTACAAAATCATTTGTATACCCTAAAAGACCAAAAGGATTTTATTATACTTCTGACGAAATTATGCTCCGAAATGGTATTAGCTATCCACCATTTGATATTCGTTTCGGGCTTGGTTCAGACAGGCTACACATGGGCGAAGAAGAAGTTTTTATACACGATTGCTATAAACATAACTTGCGCATAGAATTTGATCCTTTTATACAACAAACCGTATCAAAGACCACCACATCAAGTTTTTATGCATCAACACGATCACTTCAAGAGTCTAAAGGAGCAGTACTAACATTGATTCATGGAATTCCAATGGCATTTGCCCGAATTATTTATACCGCTTTCAAAATGCGAGAAAGCATTTCCCCATTCAAACATGTCATCAATATGCTCAGAGGAATGTTATACATATTAACAACAAAAAAAAACAATGGAACGCTTAATTAGGCTATATAAATTAAAGTTCGACACCCACCCTGTAAAGATAGAACAAATTAAAGGGTCTGGTAGCTCTAGAAAATATTATAGACTTTCTTCAGAAACCTGTTCTGCTATAGGTGTTATTGGTAACAGTTTCGAAGAAAACAGGGCATTTATAGAAATAACTCGTCACTTCAATAAAAAAAATCTTCCTGTGCCAACTATCTATAACGTAAGCCCTGATGGTATGGCATATTTGCAATGCGATTTAGGGAACACTTCCCTTTTCCAAATGCTGACCGTTGCACGCGATACCCACATTTACTCAGCATCTGAGGTTGGTTGTTTGGAACAAGTTGTACGGATTTTACCACGAATGCAAGTGATAGGAGCTCAAGGATTGGATTTGACTTTGTGTTACCCGACACCCCGAATGGATGATACGTCTATACATTTCGATCTTAATTATTTTAAGTATTGTTTTCTCAAGTTACAATCTGAAATAGATTTCAACGAGATAGAACTTGAAAAAGATTTCAATGCATTTAGTACGGATATTTTGAGAATAGCAGAAACCGAAAACTCATTGATATTGCGCGATTGTCAAGCTCGTAATGTGATGCTGAGTAATAATGGCAGCGTTTCAACCCCCTATTTTATTGACTATCAAGGTTGTCGTATTGGTCCAAAGGAATATGACTTGGCTTCATTTTTGTGGCAGTCGTCTGCGCATTACCCACAAGAGCTCCGCGACAAACTCATCGACTGCTATATTGACTCCCTCACAGAATTGTGTCCTGATACAGACCCGGACACCGTACGCAAAAACCTAGAACTCATGGTGCTATTCAGAATCATTCAAGTGTTAGGCGCCTATGGGTTTCGGGGGCTCATTGAGCATAAAGCATATTTTTTGAGCTCAATACCGAGTGCCATTGATAATTTAAGAGAGGTAATAAACAAAGAGACTGTTAGACAATATCCTTATATGAAAAAAGTACTCAAAGATATTGTGCACAATTGTGAAACAGTCAGAGGAAAGATAACACCATTAGTTACAGAATGTAAGACAATCCAACGCTCTGATAAGCTTACAGTTACAATATACAGCTTTAGTTTCAAAAAAGGCATACCTAGCGACCCGTCAGGAAATGGTGGTGGATATGTTTTTGATTGCCGTTCAACACACAATCCTGGAAAGTATGATCAATATAAAGAACAGACAGGGCTTGATGCCTCTGTAATAAAATTTCTAGAGAATGATGGAGAAATCTTATCATTCTTGGGTAACGTGTATCCTATTGTAGCACATCACGTGCAACGTTTCGTAGACCGAAAGTTTACTAACTTAATGATTTGTTTTGGTTGCACAGGAGGTCGTCATCGCAGTGTGTATTCAGCGCAACATACTGCAGAATTTCTTCGTCGCAAGTTCACAAATATAAATATACACATTATACACAGAGAACAAAATATTGATACATATCTATAAATACCAATTACCAATCATTAACTCTGCTTGAGACAAAAACCCTGAAAATATAAGGATAAATTCACTCAAGAGGCTAAAATACGGCTGTTGCCACTAACAAACCGCAGACAACTTATACAGCTAAAAAGAAAAATAACTACCTTTGCGTAACACAACAACAACAATACAATGGCAGAAAATTCATTGAAGCTAGATACTTTCTACAAGGCACAATTTGTCTTGAGTAAAGTGTTACGCACAACCGAACTTATCAGGACATCGCGGATAAATCCAGACTGCGATGTATATATCAAACCTGAGTGTTTGCAGAATACCGGTTCTTTTAAATTACGCGGTGCATATTTTAAAATTTCGCAACTGTCTGACGAAGAAAAGAAAAAGGGGGTAATTGCGTGTTCTGCAGGAAATCACGCTCAAGGAGTGGCACTTGGTGCCACAAGTAATGGAATAAAGAGTTTGATATGTCTTCCTGAAGGAGCTCCCATTGGCAAAGTTGAAGCTACACGGAGATTTGGTGCAGAAGTTTGTCTTGTACCAGGAGTCTACGATGATGCTTATCAACGTGCTCTACAACTTCGCGATGAATTCGGCTACACTTTTATACACCCGTTTGACGATTTGAATGTCATTGCAGGTCAGGGAACTATCGGCTTGGAAATTCTAGGACAACTTCCAGATGTCGAAGCTGTGATTGTACCAGTAGGCGGAGGAGGACTTATCTCAGGTATCGCCTTTGCCATAAAGTCTCTGAACCCTAACGTTAAAGTTTATGGTGTACAGGCAGAAGGTGCTCCGTCGATGGTAAAAAGCCTTGCAAATCATACCATAGAATGCTTACCTGGAGTATCTACCGTTGCAGACGGAATAGCAGTAAAGGAACCTGGCAAACTGACATATGAAACATGCTCAAAATATGTTGACGATATAGTCACTGTGAGCGATGATGAGATATGTGCAGCTATCCTTAGGTTACTCGAGCGAGAGAAACTTGCCAGCGAGGGAGCAGGTGCAGCAAGTATTGCTGCTGTCATGTTCAACAAAGTGCCAGTTAAAGGAAAGAAAACTGTATGCATCGTCAGTGGAGGAAATATTGACGTAACTTTGCTCAACAGAGTAATAAACAGAGGATTATTGAAATCTGGGCGATTGTGTTCTATCGAAATAGAGCTCGAAGACGAACCAGGACAGCTTGTTGGAGTTAGTTCATGCGTAGCTCGTGTTGGTGGCAATGTAACAGGAGTTCATTACGACAGAATGAGCATCATGAAGAAAGTAACTCAGTGCATACTAAAAATTGACATAGAAACAAAGAACCACGAGCATATCGAACAAATCAAGCAGGAACTACAAAAGCACGGTTTCAAACTTTATTCGCAGGAATAGACACACAAAACTATACTATTATGGAATCAATTCATTCTGACAAGGCCCCAAAGGCACTGGGACCCTATAGCCAAGCCATCAAAGCCGGAGGACTTGTGTTCTGCTCCGGTCAAGTGCCCATCGACCCCGCCACCGACGCTTTTGTACCTGGCGGCATAAAGGAACAAACCCGTCAGGCGCTGACCAATGCGCGCAACGTGTTGCAGGCTGCCGGTCTTGATTTGTCCAACGTGGTCAAGACCACAGTATTCTTGGCTGACATGGACGACTTCGCTGATATGAACAGCGTCTACGCTGAATTCTTCACACCGCCCTATCCCGCCCGTTCCGCAGTAGCAGTCAAGAAACTGCCCAAAGGCGCACTCGTAGAAGTCGAGTGCACTGCCTCTGCCGAATAACAACGACTAGAGCACCACTAAAGGCAGAACCACGCCTGCTGCACATCACAATACAAGCAGGCGTGGTTCAGCCTTTTTTGTTATCCGCCAGAATACATAGCCGAAGCTACAAAAGATAACACTTTATAGTTTTTTGCTGTCCGGTAAAACTTTTCGACTAACATAAAATTAGTGCTGACACTTCTCACGAGGTATCAGCCCTTTTGACTATCTTTAATGTGTATAAAAAAGATTAGTCTATGAACAAAAGTACTCATTTTACCAGACAGCCGGTCTGTAGTCAGATATAACGTTGCTCGACAAGGGGAAAATTCTTCAAATAAGCCGTGAAACAGAAGGAAGCGAAGCTTATGTGAAGCGTTTTGATGGCTATAACATCTTGTTGTAATGACTTTCGGTATATTGAATCACTCTGATTCTCTGCGGGAAATTGAGATTGCGATGAAAGCAGAAGCACAAAAACCACGTCATCTGGGAATGAACGATTTGGTTAGGCGCAGTACGCTAGCAGAAACAAAAATTCATCGCTCACAAGAGCCCTTTGCCTACGCTTATCCCTACTTATTGGAGATCTATGCCAAGTTTTTAGCAGACAGCTCCATGCCCAAGAATCCCCACCCGAACCAACTCTTTTCGATTAAGGGGGCTTGCTTTTCAAAAAAGAAAGTCCTAAGCACTATTATAAAGGGCTTCGGGCAGGTGTTTTGTGCTCTTTTGAGTTTTACCGGATAGCAATACATCAAAAACAAAGAGAAGGACAAGACATAAGCCTCCACCTCGCCACCAATCTACAACCCCAACAAACAGGGTTGCGGATTTTTTTGCAATGCGCACACTGGCCAATCAAAAACGAATACAAAACCATCAAGAACTAACTAAAAAAAATGACCACGTGCACTTCAAAATCATCTAAAAGCACTTGAGAAATTAAAAAGTAGTAGCTGACGAATTTTTAGAGCCATCGGGCGAGTTTTTCTCAGGGGAGATGTTTATGCGTTTCGGCCGAAACGTTACAACATCTCGGCCGAAACGTTGTTACGTTTCCGCCGAAAAAAGTTCGTCCGGTGGCTCTAAAAATTAGCCAGATACTACTAAGAATTAGCCAAGTACTGTTAAAAAAACAAGCATGCGCAGTTTTCAACGAGCTGAAAATGAAGAGAAATCAACGAAGTCTCTCCTAACCCGAGAGCATAATCTGGAGCACGACCCAACCCATCCATAACAACCCAACCCTTCCATAAAAGCAAGAGCTCTATATCCAGGCTTTCAACGCAAAGCACTTTTAATCCAAGGTTTCGATGCCACCGATTCTTTGAGGGCATCCTGACTTATTATAAATACGTATGGTTTCGGGGGATTGCCTACCTTAGTGAATATTTACAGGAAAGCCGAAATTATTTTTTGCTCAAGGAAATATCTGCGTGTACCCTAAAAAGTCAACATTTACCATTGGCAACAAAGCTAAATAAACTAAATTTGCGACGTACTCTAACGAATAGTGTACAGGCATACAGGCAGAAAGCGCATTTTCACTTTATTCCGTAAGCGTAAACTTCGGCAACCCACAAGTAAGAAACGGAGTAATGTGGGAAAGGACGCTCACTTTGGTTTGTATTCGTATCACAAGTGGAATGAATCCCAAGTGAGGTTGTCCGTTCTCCTTATTCATTTTACGGGGAATCGATGGTATTTGCCTAGAATAAAGTCTGAATGGCGGCTCCACTTTCTCTTGTATCTTTTGTTACAATATCAACAATGTATTACGGGCCGCAAATACAGGAGATTAACACAAATGTCAATAACTTGTAAAAAATGCGGACATCAAATGGATGAACACGCTTGGGCATGCCCAGTGCGGACAACTTGCAGGCGAAGAGTACACTCCTGCACAAAAAGAGAAGCCAAAAGAAGACATGAGCCATGTGGAAGTTTTGAGAGGGTGTAAAAATACAGAGGTGGAATCAAAGACAAACGAATATGCCGACAAGATTCTAAGCTTTTGCGAAACGCTGTCACTCATTATTCTTGTATTGTACATTATTTCAGGTATCGCCATACTGTTTTATGCTTTTGCTGCGGAATCATATGGTTACATTTTCCCCGCATTGCTAGCATGGGCTGTCGGAACCATCTTTTATTACGTAATAGGATATATAGGAAAGAGTATCTGGAGTGTCATAAAACTTCTTGCAACCATTTCGGCTACATGCAAAAGGATTGAATCAAGAAAGAAAGATTCCCCAAAGACAGAGTGCTAAATGCAAGCACAGTGTTATAAACACGATTGCGATGCCTTGTAAGCAGCAAGACTTTTAATCTTATAAAATTCCCCTTGAGAGAATTTCTGCGCCCCATTACACCTGGCGAATAATTTGAACGAAAACGCATTTGTTTCGGCACAAGTTATTATGGGAGATATTGCAAGTTCTCTGTGATAAAAAACTTTAAAAGCCTTGCATTATTACAGCAAATGGAGTAATTTTGCATATCTGTTCAAATTGGCTACAACGGACGTCAGCGATGGCTATGCCAGCATAGACTGTCGACTTGCTATGTTTCACTTGCCAGTTGAGCAGTACTAACAAGACGAAAATGAAACATTTCCCTCTTATCCAGACGGTTGCAGCACTGAGCTTGGCGGCACTTGTGTCGGGGTGCTCTTCGGCGACAAAGGTTCTCAAGAACCCTGACTACAGTTACAAATTGGAGTCTGCGAAGCAGTACTATATGACAGGGAGTTACTCCAATGCCTCGATGTTGCTAGACAACGTCATTCCTGCATTCAGAAACACCAAATTGGGTGACGAGGCTCTGTACATGATGGGAATGTGCAAGTATCTCTCGCGTGACTACGCAAGTGCAAGCGAAATATTCAAGAGATACTACAGCAGGTCTTATCCTGCGGGTGACTTTGTGGATGAAGCGCGATTCTATGCTGCAAAGTCCTACTACCTATCGACATTACCCACCAAACTTGACCAAACCGGCACCTATACCGCAATAAACGAGCTGAATTCAGTATTGGAATACAATCCGACGAACAAGCATGCGGCAGAAATCAAGGACTTGATATTTAAACTTCAAGACAAATTGGTTGAGAAAGAGTTTTTAGCGGCTAAGCTATATTACGACCTTGGAGGCTATTTCGGCAATTGCAGTAACGGAGGGAATAATTATCAAGCTTGCATCGTCACTGCACAAAATGCGATAAGGGCTTATCCGTATAGTGTACGCAAGGAGTCTTTCGCAATTCTAGTGCTCAAGGCTAAATATAAATTAGCAGAGCAGAGTGTTGAGGCAAAGAAATACGAGCGTCTACATGACACTTTGGACGAGTATCATGGATTTGTGAACGAATTCCCCAAATCAAGTTACCTGCAAGAAGCTCGCGATATTTTCGCCAAAACCGAAAAAGAACTAAAGAATAAGAAGCTAGCCAAATTTGACACTCAAGAATAAAACTTAATTAAATTATATTTTTACAATGAATTATACAAAGACAAATGCCCCGTTAACGACTAAGACACGAAATCTGATGGATTATGCAGAGTCAACAGATAACATCTATGAAAGCGTCGTTATAATGAGCAAACGAGCAAATCAGATAACAACAGAGGTAAAAAACGACCTTAACCAGAAGCTTCGTGAATTTGGCAATAAAAGCGATGCCTTAGAGGAAGAATTTGAAAATAGAGAGCAGATTGAAATCTCACGTTTTTATGAGCGCATGCCTAAGCCTGCTCTTATTGCAGAGCAGGAAATGCTTGATGACAAAATTTATTTCCGCAATCCGCACGAAGACAAGGTGTTTAAGTAATTTTGCACTTAAACATCAAGGCTTTGTGGCCTCCTAGTAAGTGATTCTTTGTTATTATGATCCAACGCATACAAACAATTCATTTAATTTGCGCTGCCATAATTGGTGTTGTCAGCGCAATTATCGAAGTGTGTCATCCATTTTTGTCTGATGCAGATGGCATATCAAAATTCGTTAGCTATGCCTACACAACGATATTGTTTTTAGGGTCGATTGTTTCGGTTCGTAGCATTTTTATGTATAAAAATCGCTCACTGCAAATGAAGACTGTTGCACTAGGTTGCGTAGTGTTCGTGTTTAGTTATGCTTTTGTTCTAATTTTCACAGCATTGGGAACAACAAAGAGTCCATGGCAGAATGTAACATTCTACTTACCGGCATTATGTGTGTGCTTCAATATTTTGGCGCACAAGCGCATCAGATATGATGACGACTTGGTTCGTTCTGCCGATAGACTGAGATAGAATTCTTGACTTCAAAAAAGACAACGCCCAACTATATGTCGTTAAACAAAGTAATGCTTATAGGCAATGTAGGTCAAGACCCCAAGGTGAGTTATAAGAGCAAAGATCGTTGCATAGCGACATTTTCGCTTGCCACATCAGAACCAGGATATACCCTGTCCAATGGAACCCAGGTTGCAGAGAGAACGGACTGGCACAACATAGTTACATGGGGCAATTTAGCAAAGTTCGTAGAACAATATGTAAGGAAAGGACAAAAGCTTTTTGTCGAAGGTAGTATCCATTCGCGTATTTATGAAGACAAAAATGGTATGCGCAGAAACATTACAGAGATTTGGGCTGATAAGATAGAAAAATTTTCCGCCATTCAGCCCCAGTCGCCAATACAGAACTGATATTTGTTGTTTCCATGGAAGTATTGTACAGCGATAATTGCTGCACGCTCTATACACATCAGATAATAACGGATTTATCGGATTTCGCATTTTATTTTGGCAGCGAAACCGAGACCGTCGTTAATCGAGTTCAGCGTTTATTTAAGTCTAGGCATAGACAATGCGAAAGATTGACGGTGGAGGCCATGTTGCACAGAGTTTTCAATGAACACACTGAGGTATATTACACACAAGACGGAAAACCATACTTAAAAACAAAAGATTGTTCAATTAGTATTTCACACAGCAAAACACATATTGCCATATTACTTTCGAGACTTCCTTTTGTTGGAGTTGATATTGAGCTTTTATCGCCCCGGATTCTCGGACTTGAGCAGCGCATAGCTTTATGTGAAGAACGCCCCAGTAATTACTTTTCGTTAAATAACAAAGAAAAAATTGCAGTTTTGACAGCCTTGTGGACTGCAAAAGAAGCCGTCTACAAGAGCCTTGACGATCAACATAATATCAGTATGCTTTCGGATATCATGATCACGAAGTATAATCAGGCAACAATGATGCCTGCTGAGGTTTTAGTTAAGGGGTATGGTAGCTTACCTATACACAATATCGTGTATCAGAGCAATATATGCACATTCACAAATCACTCTAGGCAATAGCCGTATAATTTAGCCGTTCAATGCCATTACAATGGATTTAACATGCTATACAAGTTATTTATTAGACGATTATGTAA
>CAVCAW010000073.1:0-10374 GCA_963600315.1 Bacteroidaceae bacterium
GCACACCACACACTCATTTCAACCTTTTTATTATAACTTTGCCGCCAGCGTGCAACTTGCGCTAACCAACCATTCACACAAAAACCATGGATAGCTACAAGACCATAGCCAAACAATCCGAGACGAAAATCGTCATAAAGAAAAGTTCGTTCTACTCATTCGCAATCCCCTTGGAAACAGAGACAGAAGCTGAACAAATCTTGAAAGATTTCAGAAAGCGTTTCTATGACGCTCGCCATATATGTTATGCCTACATCATCGGCACCGACAACAAAACATCAAAATCTAGCGACAACGGAGAACCATCTGGCACAGCTGGCAGACCTATCCTCGGAGCTATCATGTCTGCCGAACTGACAAATGTCATGATTATCGTAGTGAGATATTTCGGTGGAGTCTTGCTTGGAGCCCCCGGACTAACGGCTGCATACAAGGAAGGCGCAACCTCTGCAATCAACGAGGCAGGCACAGAAATACGAACTCGCACGTCTACCGCCACAATATCTTTCGACTACATGGCTATGAACGATGTTATGAAGTTAATAAAACAACACGGCATACAAGTTGTGGAAAATCTCACCGACATTCGCTGCACGCTAATCATCAAAGCCCCAAAGACCACCCTTGAGACTTCATTGGAACTTCTAAAGAAGATTTCCACACTTCGCATAGAATAGACCTTTAGACTTGTCGTTTGAATTTCGGAACGACTCTCTGATTATCAAACTGACAACAATCAATCCAGAGTTCACATCACAAAGACACAACATAACGAAGAGTCTATCTTATCGAATTTTTCGTTTCTCCAAACCATAACAACAGACTTTGTTCCCATTGACAAAAAGAGCGGACAAGTTTTGTTTCTTCACATAAGACAGAAACGAAACTTGTCCGCCAAGCTTTATGGGAGGGTTACCCTCCAACAAATAAACAATCGTTATTTCTTCTTGTCTCGCTTAGCAATTTCAGAAAGATTCTTGTCCACGATTTCAATGAGAGAGTTAATGTTGTCCAGCTTAGACTCCCACAATTCGGGACGGTCAGGCGATAGAGCCTGAGCTTTGTCGAAATATTCTTTGGTCTGCGTCAACTTAGCCTTAAGTTCTTCTTGTTGAGCCTTGTAGTTGGCAGCCTTATTGTCAGTTGTGGCCTTCTCGTTAAGCGTTCTCACCTCATTGAAATAAGTTACTCCAATGTTAGAGATTGCCTCTACGAATACAGAGTCAAACTTGACTGCATTTTCGAAGCACTTGCGAGCCTCAGCATCCTTACCCTCATCCATGAGCACTACGCCCTTGATATAGTGAGCCATTTTGTTCTGCGGAGCTTTGGCAACAAACTCATCAGCAATTTTGGAGGCTTGGGCCTGGTCATGCTTGTCGTAGTAATACTTCAAGATAATCTGAGGATAGTTCACGTTACTCGTGTTCTCCATAGCGTCCTTGAGAGTTTCAATCCACTTAGCGGTGTCGCCTTTCTGGAGCAGAGCGGTCGTCTTCATGTGGTAACCATCTTCGCGAGTCATTTGGTCTGTGCTATTGATTGCATAGTCCACAGTTTTGAGAACCTTGTCATAGTCCTTCTGTTTGAAGGCAATCATCGTGGCATAGTAACCCACGATAGGATAGCGGTCGTCAGACTTATAAATAGAATCGGTCTCTTCAGGAGTAAAGATTGCACACTTAGGCATCTCCAAGTGTTTGATGTAATACTTGTAGGTCAAGTCATCGTTGCCATTGGCATATTCAAGCTGAGCTGCGATAAGATAGTATCCCAGCACCTTCTTGAGCCACACCACATTACCATTGTTTTCACCAATGGTATACTTTTCACCATAATTAAACTTCGGGCTCACCTTTCCTTTGGCATTTGGAGCATTGTCGATTTCATATGATTTCAGCAAATACTCCACAGCCTTGTCCAGGCTATTGACAAACGTCAGGGTGTCAAGCGGTTGTCTGGCCGAATACTTAGAGATTTCCTCATTAAGCAAGCGAAGTTCAACTTGTCCTGCCACGTTATAAGCATAAGCCATATCTTTGGTCTTCGGGTTTTTCAACACTTCGGCCATAGTAGATTGCGCCTCTTTAAGCTTGTTTTCTCCAAGCTGTTCTTGTGCCTTGTAGATTTGGGAATTCTGCGCCCAACCAGTTGCAGTTACGAGCGCTACAGTAAGTGACAATAATAGTTTTTTCATACTGCTTTGGTGTTTATAGGTTTATATTTGTTTTATTCGTTGTCGGGAGTCTCTGTGCCGTCAGACTGGCCATTACTATCCTCAGGCAATTCCGTTTCGGCATCACCATTGAGAGTTTCGACATCTGCGGCTTCAGGTTCGGCTTCAACCTTGCATACTGACGAGATGGTGTCGTTGCGTTTGGCGAGCTCTATCACCTTCACACCCTGAGTTGCACGTCCCACAACACGCAAATCCTTTATAGGAATTCTGATTGCCGTACCGCTCTTGTTGATGATGACAAGGTCATTTTGCTCGTCAACCATCAATATGGCCACAAGCATACCCGTCTTCTCCGTGATATTGATAGTCTTCACACCCTTGCCGCCGCGACCTGTGAGACGATAGTCCTCAATGGGTGAACGCTTACCGAAGCCCTTCTCACTGATAACCATGATGGTCTTATCGAGGTCACGCTTCCATGCGCACACCATACCTACCACTTCGTCATCATCACTTGTGAGGGTTACACCCTTCACACCAGTTGCCGTGCGACCCATAGCGCGTACGTTCTCCTCATTGAAGCGTATGGCACGACCGTTGTGCGTAGCGATGACAATTTCGCTATTGCCCTCAGTGAGAGCCACGCTCACGATGGAGTCGTCTTCACGAATGTTAATAGCGTTGACACCATTGGCTCTCGGATGAGAGTAGTCTGTCAAAAGAGTCTTCTTGATTACACCCTTCTTCGTGCAGAAGGTCACATAGTGAGTATTGCAGAACTCTTCGTCCTTGAGGTTCTGCACGTGAATCATCGTGTTGAGCGAATCGTCGCCTGGAATGTTGAGCAAATTCTGTATAGCACGTCCCTTGGAGTTTTTGGTTCCCTCGGGCACTTCATACACCCTGAGCCAATAGCAGCGTCCCTTCTGAGTAAAGAACAACAGGGTGTCGTGCATATTGGCGCGATAAACCTTGTCAATGAAGTCCTCATCGCGTGTCGACGACAGCTTGCTTCCAATGCCGCCACGTCCCTGAGCACGGAACTCACTGAGCGGAGTGCGCTTGATGTAGCCCAAGTGGCTCGTAGTTATCATCATGGGGTCGTTGGCGAAGAAATCCTCCGGATTGAAATCGTCAGCTTCCTGATACTGAATGACGCTCTTGCGCGGATCGGACCATTTTTCCTTAACTTCCACAAGTTCGTCTTTGATGACCTGTCTGCAAAGTTCGTCGTCCGTAAGTATGCGATTGAAGTAGGCTATCTTTTTCTCCAATTCTTCATATTCTGCATGAAGCTGTTCCTGGCGCAGTCCAGTGAGTTGTCCCAGTCTCATCTCCACTATAGCCTGAGCCTGGACATCGTCCAAACCAAAACGGTTTTTAAGCCCCTCAATAGCCAACTGAGGAGTATGCGAAGCGCGAATGATGCGCACCACCTCATCGATATTGTCGCTGGCGATGATAAGTCCTTCTACAATATGGGCGCGCTCCTGAGCCTTGCGCAGGTCAAAGCGAGTGCGCCTGACGACTACATCGTGGCGGTGCTCCACAAAAGCAGCGATACAATCCTTGAGAGTCAACAAGCGCGGACGACCATTGACCAGGGCAATATTGTTGACACTGAATGAGCACTGAAGATCAGTCATCTTCAGCAACTTATTGAGCACCACGTTGGCATTGGCATCATTCTTCACATCAATAACAATGCGCATACCCTCACGACCAGTCTCGTCGTTGACATTACTTATGCCCACAATCTTCTTCTCGTTGCTGAGTGCAGCAATCTTTTTTATGAGTTCAGACTTGTTGACGCCATAGGGTATCTCGGTAACCACTATCGATGTGTGTGAACCAGTGTCTTCTATTTCATACTTGGCACGCATGACAACCCTGCCACGGCCCGTAGTGTAAGCGTCCTTAATACCCTGCAAACCACAGATATAGCCACCCGTAGGGAAATCGGGAGCAGGTATATACTGCATCAGCTCTTCTGATGTAATGTCAGGATTGTCTACACACGCCACACAACCATCAATCACCTCACCCAAATTGTGGGTAGGCACATTGGTTGCCATGCCGACAGCAATACCAGTGGCACCATTGACGAGGTAATTAGGAATACGCGTAGGCATCACCGTAGGCTCCTGAAGCGTATCGTCGAAGTTATTGCGCATGTCAACGGTATCCTTTTCAAGGTCCATCATCATGGATTCGCCCAACTCCGTAAGGCGAGCCTCGGTATAACGCATAGCAGCAGGCGAGTCGCCATCTACACTACCAAAGTTTCCCTGACCATCAACGAGCACCTCACGCATGTTCCACTCCTGAGCCAAGCGCGCCAGCGCACCATAGACAGAAGAGTCACCATGGGGATGATACTTACCGAGCACCTCACCGACAATACGCGCACACTTCTTGTAGGGCTTGTCGTGAGTATTCTTAAGTCCCAGCATACCATAGAGAATGCGGCGGTGCACCGGCTTAAAACCATCCCTCACATCGGGCAACGCACGGGCAACAATCACCGACATAGAGTAGTCAATGTAGCTGCTCTGCATTTCATGATTCAAGTCCACCTTGATAATTCTGTCGCTATCAAAAACCTGATCGTCTTCCATTATTCTATAATTCTAATTTTAGTAGATTCAAAAAACAATCCAAAATTACCACTTTTTCATCTTACAGCCGCAAATCCAGACAAAATAAAATCAGCAAAAATTCGTTTTTTGGCTATTTTTAGCACTTCTAAGCCCATGCCAATCGTTTTTCAAGGGGGTACCGAACAACAATGCGACTAAGCCCTACTGCAAGAAAAGAGCTGTTTTACGGGGTCATGCCCAATGAAAAAAACATTGACCCGGCAATCGAATTTCCACCGAAATTGGCAACCATTTCCGCCGAAATCACCATTCGTTTCGGCGGAAATTGAGAAACATTTCGGCGGAAGCGCAACAATCAGCACAAAAAAAATGCCACCGGCAAAATAAATCACCAGCGGCATTATCATGAAAAAAATCAAATGTATTTTCAAAGTTTATTACCCGACCGAGGAAAGACAATTTTGGGAACAAAAGTCTTGGCCTCTTCAAAATCGAGCTGGGCATAGGACATGATTATCACCACATCGCCAACTTGCGCCTTGCGAGCCGCCGCTCCGTTGAGACAGATGCAACCGCTGCCGCGCTCGCCTTTTATGACATAAGTCTCCAGACGCTCACCATTATTATTGTTGACGATATACACGTGTTCGCCTTGGATAATACCAACAGCATCCATAAGATCCTCATCAATGGTAACACTGCCAACATAGTTCAGATTGGCATCAGTCACCTTCACGCAGTGAATCTTTGATTTCAACACTTCTATAACCATAGTTTATCCTCCGTCCTATTTATACCTAATATTGTCAATCAAGCGCACAGGGCGACTGCCGCAGAAGACGGTGATACAGCCTACAACCGACTCGCTGTCTGACCAGTCGGAAAGAGAGACCAGACTATCGCCGTCAACTATCTCGTAATACTGAACCTCAAGCCCGTCAACACTATTGACCCCGTTACACACGAAAGTCTTGGTTTCTTTGAGGGTATGAGTCTTCATATATTCTTTGCTCTCAAACAAATACTTGGAGATATTTAGTGCAATGCGGCGTTCACTTTCGGTCAGCAAGGCATTGCGGCTGCTAAGAGCCAATCCGTCCTGTTCTCTCACTATGGGACAAGGACATATCTCCAGCTTCAGTCCAAGTGATTTTACCATCGCTTTTATTACGGCTATCTGCTGATAGTCTTTCTCGCCAAAATACGCTCTGTCGGGCTCAACTGCATAGAAGAGCTTACTAACTATCTGACACACACCATTAAAGTGACCAGGACGAAAAGCACCCTCCATCACTTCGTCGGTCGGCGGATAACTGAACGTGCGCATATCAGGCTCAGGGTACATCTCTTCTACCGACGGAGCAAACACGATATCAGCTCCCAGCGACCCTAACAAAGCGCAATCGGCATCCATAGAGCGCGGATAGTTCTTCAAGTCATTCTTATCATTAAACTGCGTGGGATTGACAAAATCACTCACTACAGTGAAATCATTCTCTGCCACGCTGCGCTTGACGAGTGAGGCGTGGCCATCATGGAGAGCTCCCATCGTTGGCACTAAGCCAACCGACTTACCCTCACGGCGAACATCGTCGAGCAATGTTCGCAAGGCTACCTTTGAATCAACAACCTGCATTTCTTCAGTATGTTCATTTTTTCGGGGTGCAAAATAACATAATTTATTTTACATGGGAAAACTTTTAGTGCCGAAATCAATAGTTTAGAGGCAAAACGCTCAACACTCCTTTACATATTTTATAATAGTAAACTTCCATATTAGCGAAAAAATGAGTAATTTTGCACCACAAAAATTAATTCAAGAAATGAGTAAGAAGGTACTGTTCGTAGCACAAGAAATAACCCCTTTTGTCCCTGAAAACTACATATCCGGTCTAGGCAAGACCATTCCGCACCTGATTCAGGGCGAAGGAAACGAAATACGAACTTTCCACCCAAAATGGGGTAACATAAACGAAAGACGAAACCAGTTGCACGAAGTCATCAGACTCTCAGGTATGAACATCGTCATAGACGAAACTGACCACCCGCTACTTATCAAAGTTGCTTCGCTGCCATCAACCAAGATGCAGGTGTATTTCATAGACAACGAAGACTTCTTCCTGAAAAGACTTGCAGTATGCGACCGCGAAGGAGTGGAATACAACGACAACTACGAGAGAGCCGTTTTCTATGGTCGCAGCGTGCTGGAAACCGTCAAGAAACTCAACTGGTATCCCGATGTGATTGTCTGCCAAGGTTGGATTTCTTCCATAATTCCTTTCCTGGTAAAAAACATCTACAACGAAGAAACTGCTTTCGCAAACTCCAAAATCATCACTTCTCTCCATAAGATTGACATCACAAAGCCCATGCCGGAAAGATTTCCGAACTACGTGGCTTACCGCAACGTCACAGCAGAAGATGTAAACAACTATCCGCTTGAATACAAGGTGCCAACCGATTTGCAGAAATTTGCGCTACACTTCTCCGACGGAGTCGTAGTCGCAGATCCAAAAGTGGACGCTGTTGTCGTCGACTATGCCAAGGAGCTCAATTTGCCCATCGCATACTACGACGAGCAAGCTGACAACAAAGAAAACGCCATACAACTCAACAACATTATCCAACAGCTCTGAACAACATGCAACTAATGTTTTCAAGAACAATAGCGGTCGTATGCAGCGTGATGTCGCTGTGTGCCATGTTGCTGTCTTCATGCGACGACCAAACCGGCAGCGTAGGCACAGCCGTAATGCCAAACAACGACAGCCCCCAAACCTCACAGGCACTCTATAGCCTTACGACAGCTTCAGTCGCAGCTGACTCGCTCATAGCGTTTACGTCCGACTGCTACCTCGGCAAAATAACAGACCCCGAAACAGACGCCACCACTACTGCTGATTTCATCGCTCAGTTCGCCACACTGGAGGGCGACAAACTGCCAGACATCAGTGCTATGCACCTGGAAAATGGCAAAGTTGTGGCCGACTCCATAATAGTCAACCTATATATCAAGTCATACTACGGCGACTCGATTAACTCAATGAAAATAGGAGTCTACGAACTCGACCCCGACAACATCTTGCCCGAAAGCAAAAAATACTATTCCAACCTCGACCCCAAGGAATACGTCAGCAAGAAGTCTGATGCGGTAAAGACAGAAACCACATTCTCCGTAGTAGACCTAGCCATTGACGACACTATAAGATTTGCATCAACCTACTCCAGGAATATAAGGATAAAATTGCCCGCCACCTACGGCACCACCATACTGCAGAAATACTATGAGCACCCTGAATATTTCAAGAACTCATATACATTTATACGCAACGTGATGCCAGGCTTCTACTTCAAGACTTTAGCAGGCAACGGAACGATGGTAAACATCGACGTGTCGACAGTAACCATTTTCTTTAGATACACCGTCAATGGAAAGACCGAAGTCGGTTTGAAACGCGTGGCAGCCACGAAGGAAGTTATACAATGCAACAGCTTTAACAACCAAAACCTCGCACCGCTCCTAAGCGACGAAAGCTGCACTTACATCAAGTCGCCAGCAGCCATATTCACCGAAGCAACACTGCCAATCAACGACATCTACAATGGTCACGAAAACGACTCTGTGAACAGTGCAAAAGTAGTCTTCACACGACAAAACAACACAACAACATCACAATTTACGCTGTCAGCCCCCCAACAACTGCTTATGGTTAGGAAAGCAGACTTGACCACATTCTTCGAGAATAAGAAAGTACCCAACAACGTCACATCTTACACCACCAAATTGAGCACTTCCTACAACTCATACACGTTTGCAAACATAGCTGGCATGGTGTCATACCTTCACAGACTCAGGAACAACGGAGCTGGAATAAAATCAACAGACAACCACCAAACAGTTCTAGCAAAAACTGCTGCATGGGAAGCCAACAACCCAGACTGGAACAAAGTCGTGCTCGTACCAATAACCACCAACACAAACTCACTAGGAAGTATAATTGACGTATATCACGATTTCTCGCTTGCATCAACAAAGCTCGCTGGAGGTGCGAATACCCCAATAAACATATCCGTGGTATACAGCAGTTTCAAGTAACACATAAAGAACGGTTACAAGACTACGATGCCAACTCCAGCGTGACCCAACAACCGACTCCTCGAGCCTTAGACTCTTCACAATACAACAAAGATGAGATTCGTACAGACGCTCAAACTCAAGGACAACCCTAACCTTATAAAAGCATATATTGATCAACACTCTCCACAAAAAATGTGGAAAGAAATCATCGACGGCATAAAGGCAGTTGGCATACAAGAGATGGAACTCTACATCTGCGGTAACGAACTTGTCATGATAGTTGATGCTCCCGACAATTTCAACTGGGATGAAGCTATGGCTCAATTAGCCTCCCTACCACGCCAGCAAGAGTGGGAAACATGGAACTCGCAATTTCAGCAGTGCTCCCCTACCGACACTTCAAACCAAAAATGGCGCATGATGAAGAAATTCTTCCACCTGTACGACGAGCAACAACAATAAAAGGTTATTGGTGTCCAGTAAAACTTTTCAGAACTTTATAAATTAGCTCTGGCAGTTCTCATGAGATACCAGTGCGGTTTGTTTTTTGCCATAAAAAAAATAACCACGAACAGAGATAAACTTTTACGGGACAGAAAACATTTAAATCTTTTATATCTTTATGAAAATGCCTTTGCGATGTAGCAAACAGGCAAGCAGTCCGACGAATGCAACGATGGTGCAGGCAAAGAGAAAAGACGTCCACGCATTGTCGCCAAAAGGAACAGACAGATAGTAGTAGAGAATGTCCTGTAGGGAGAGAGAGACATTGGGTGAGACGTTCCATGCGGTATGTGCTGTAGTGTGACGCATGGGTATGGAATAAAGGGTGATGTAGGAAAGTTCACCGATAATGTAACAGAAGAGTGGGTTTGTGCCAAATATTTTCAGCAGGTGCTTGGGAAAAGGCGCTTGACGCACGTCCACGAGATAGCTTATCCAAACAAGTGTAAGTGTAGAAATGCCGCAGGTGACAAGAACGAATGTGGTGGACCAAACTCTTTTGTTGATGGGGAAGAAAGTGTCGGCGAGAAGTCCGGCGAAGAACAGCGTGACTCCCCAAAAAGTAAGAAAGAGAAGTTTGTTGGAGATGTTTTTTGCGAGGTGATGACGCCACCTACACAAAAGCCGATAATAGTGTGAGCTATGCTGGGGAGAGTACTGAGTATGCCCTCAGGGTCACAACCACCGTCATTCATTATGTTGGTGCCGAGCAAAGTGTGATCAACAGCGGCGAGTAGACTCCCCTCACCGTATTCAAATCCGCCACCAACATAAGTGAGTGTGGCATAGACGGCGAGGATGATGCAGGCAATGACAGCCATCCTCTTCCTTGATACGCATACTGCGAGCAGCGAGACGGTGAGATAGCACACAGCGAAGCGCTGCAGAACGCCGGGAATGCGCAGTTCGGCGAGAGGCGGAAACATAGCCGACGAATAATTAATCATCATTCCAAGCAGAAAGAGCACGGCTGTACGGCGTACCATTTTCAAGAAGAACGGTGTGCTCATTGT
>CAVCAW010000073.1:10431-12124 GCA_963600315.1 Bacteroidaceae bacterium
GATAAACAGGAAACAAGGGAAGATAACGTCAGCAAGTGTCAATCCGTTCCAGGCGGAGTGTCGCAAGGCTGGGCAGATGTAGTTCCATGTGCCGGGACTGTTTACGAGAATCATGAGCATTATGGTCAGTCCGCGCAGCAAGTCGATAGCTTCGAGTCTTTTATTTATTTCCATGTAGAGAGTTATGTTTAGGGTATCAATAATTAAGTCTTTGTCCTGTCCTTTAATAAGAGAGTTGATTATATATGTTGAAAATATAGAGGATTATCATACGTTATTACAAGACCGCATCCGCTTCCCTATGAATGACGATTACCTTTTTAGGAGAAATCGTGTCTACTAATTTCATTATTGTTTTGCGGTCGGCGTGACCTGGAGTGTGGAGGTCAACCACATTGCGAAAGATATTGCGAAATTCTTTGTATCTAGGATCTGTTTTAATCTGACCAGGGTCTTTATAATAACCGTCCCAGATAGAGTAGATTAGGACTGTCTCCTCTTGGGGAAGCTTTGTTAGAAGGTTACTGATTCTATCCTTCTGGGAAACTCCAACAATCATAACCATACCTTTTTGTTCCGCTTTTCTACGAGTAAAGTCGTTATAATTTGTAGGACTGAATGAAAATAATCCTCTAGATTGCTTGCCCTCCCGCCGAGTAAAGAAATCCATAGTCTTACGCAAAAACATAGACCAGACATACAAATCTCTGCCAGTCTCTTTTGCCGCCTCTTTAATTGTGGCTAGCCTTTCAATGTCGGTGGCAGAAGCAAGAACAAACACATATTTGTATTTACTGATAATGTTTGCCATCTGCTTGGACA
This sequence comes from Bacteroidaceae bacterium, assembly GCA_963600315.1. Classification (GTDB taxonomy): domain Bacteria; phylum Bacteroidota; class Bacteroidia; order Bacteroidales; family Bacteroidaceae; genus UBA6382. The sequence continues at coordinate 11,254 of CAVCAW010000073.1, forward strand.
CCTCGCGCTCATGAATACATTCATCATCGCGCTTCAGCATCGTTCCCTCCGTTATGAGCACATCAATATCAGTTGCGTACTCTTACAATGTCGCAAACAGCCCTTTGCCCATGTAACCATGTGCGCGGAAGTCACCCGTATGCCATATACGCTTGTCATCAGCCTCAATAAGGAACATATAGGAGTCATATATACTATGACAGGTAAGGAAAGGAGTAACCTTGATATCACCAACTACTAAACTTTCTGGTTTGTTACATGAAGGTGTTTTGCTCCAAAACTTCATTCTCGTGAGTAGTTCGCTCAAGCGGTTGTGTTGACATTCTCTTTTCCATACTTTAACTCTATCTAGCAACTTGCTTTTGTTCTCTGCTTCATGGAGTCTTGAAATAGCATTGTTGTATTCTTCTTCATTACAATAATTACCTTGAAAATGTTGAAGACATAACTGTGCACCCATATGTAGAACTCCGTATTTAATAGCAAGCAATTCTTTTGTGCCTTCACTCATATACTGCGGTATATCCTTAGGAATGTACATAAACAGCCCCACATGATCTTCGTGACCATGAGTGTAAAACACAGCTTCATTAGTTCTCCTGTTTTGGGCAATTATCCCTTTCACCATTTCCTTATCTTCCTGAGAAGTTGTCACAATTTCATCGCCAGGAAGATTTTGACCAAAGTCTACGAAAATACGAGAGGTTTCAGTTGAAATCTCTGTTATGCAACCGCCAATCTGGTCCAGCCCTCTATGAATCTTGATCTTCATAGCCAAAATTTATGTAAAACAAAAACATCCAGCATGCTTCGCTTGGCAAATATAATATTTTTCAAAGAATCGACAAAATACCAAATCACAACACATAAG
>CAVCAW010000074.1:0-11819 GCA_963600315.1 Bacteroidaceae bacterium
ACTTTATATAACACATAAGCCTGCTCATTATTCGTCTGATAAAAACTCTTTGGACCAACCTTGAACTTAAGGTCTTCCATCAATTCGTAGACGTATCCGTCACCCTTATATATATTTACATCTAAGTCTCCAATCGTATCGTTACATTTCAAGTTGTTGACCCATACTATTGTCGTGAGTTCTGTAAAAGTTTTGGAAAGAGATTCTAGAACTAATTGAGCCTCCTTTTTCTCATCTACAGATGTGATGTGAAACTGCATCGTCAACATTACCTCACCTGAATTTGATGTACGGAACACCATATCACGTAACACGCCCTCTTGTTTTCTCAAATCAAAGAATTTAATGTCGTGACTAATGGCAAAATTCCTCAACCAATTCCTAACACGATTTTGAAGTTCGTCCATCAAATAGCATTCCGTTATATCAAGCACTTTGTCAAAAGCGCCAGGAATATGGAACCCTACAGCATTCATTTGGTCATACTTCACGTCCTGTCCAATTTCTTCCTCTGTGAGCCATCGCTTGTTGGAAAAACTGAACTCTAATTTATTGCGATAATGGAAAGTTTTCTCACTTCCCAGTATTGGCAAAACCTCGGGAAGGTCTATCTTACCAATACGCATTAAGGTGTCTACAACCTGTTGTTGTTTATACAATAGTTGTTTTTCATATTTCAAGCATTGCCATTTACAACCACCACACACACCAAAATGTTTGCATATAGGATTCTCGCGGTCATCACTTTCCTTGTGCACTTTAACAGCTTTTGCTTCCATGAAGCTATGCTTCTTACGCGTCACCTGCAAATCAACAATATCACCCGGTACAACATATGGCACAAAAACTACCATATCATCTACCCTCGCCAAAGCTTTGCCTTCTGCAGCAAGAGCCGTTATTTCAATTTCTTTCAACAAAGGAAGAGGTTTTTTATTTCGACCCATGATTATTTCTATATGTAATGTAATTTATTTTTCAAGTTAATTTAGTCTTGATAGTTTCATTGAGACTTTATCACAGAGCTCTCAATTTTGCATATTTCAGAAGTAATTTCTTTTCACCAAAATTTTTAAAATTTATTACTGCACTCCAACCTGCTACACCATTTTCGACAGCAATTACAATACCTAAACCAAATTTAGCATGTTCAACCTTTCTGCCTGCTTCAATATTTCCAATGAGTTTCGAAGAGTCTTTCGTTTGAGAAGAATTTGGTCGCAATTGTTTCAACCGTCCTATAACATTGTCATTGTGCAAGTTCAGATGTGAGCCGGTTGAGTATTGTGTAGCAGAGCGAGAGAATTTCTCTTGACCAAAAAAATATGTTCTATTCTTTTCCTCTTCCCTGTCAAAGCTTGCCGTTTCGTACTTAACATACCGACTGTCAATATCTTGCAAAAATCGACTCGGCTCATAATAATCTGATTTACCAAACATAAATCGAATCTTGGCACACGACAGAAAGCACATCTTCATTGCACGAGTTAATGCTACAAAAAACAAACGTCTTTCCTCATCTATATCATCACAAGAAACACTCTTCACATTAGGAAAAAGCCCCTCCTCCATTCCCGCCACGAAAACCACACTAAATTCAAGTCCCTTGGCCATGTGGATAGTCATCAGACTAACGGCATTTCCATCTTTTACTTTCTTATCAGAGTCTGTAAGCAATGATATTTCGCCCAAATAATCAGTCAGCGAAACTTCGTTTGCGTTACCCTCTTCGCGCTGCGAATCAACGAACTGGCTCATACCACTAAGTAGCGACGAATAATTGTCAAGAACCTCGCGACCCTCGCTGCTCAAATCAGCTTTAGCTAGGGGCATTAGTCCGCTTTCTTCTAGTACCATCCGGCCCATTTGATAGGCATCTTGCGATTTCGCCGCTTCCCTAAACATTTCAATTAGCTGGGAAAAAGCAATTAGCTTTTCTTTTGTAACTTTACTTACATTAAGCTCGTAACTTTCAGGATGTTGCACCACAAGTAAAGGAGCAATGTCATTTTTTCTGGCACAGCCAAACAGTTTGTCTACAGTAACATTGCCGATTCCTCGCGCAGGTCGATTGATAATACGCCGCATAGCTTCTTCATCTTGCGGGTTGGCAATCAAACGCAAGTAAGCGAGCACATCGCGAATTTCCTTGTGCTCATAAAATGAAATACCACCATATATAACGCATGGTATATTGCGTTTGCACATAGTTTCTTCAAGGATGCGACTTTGTCCGTTTGTTCTATACAGCACAGCAATGTCAGAATATTCCACACCACTTTTATCGTGCAGCTCCTTTATTTTGTGACAAATGGTCTCGCCCTCTTCAACATCACTAGTCAATTTTGTCAGCACAACTGGAGCCCCCACTTCATTTTCAGAATACATAGTCTTCTTCATCTGACGCCTATTTTTCTGTATCAAGCTGTTGGCTGCATTCACAATATTCTGTGTCGAACGATAATTTTTTTCAAGACGAAAAACGTGTGTTCCTTTATATTTTTTCTCAAATTGCAATATATTGGATATACTTGCTCCACGAAATCCGTAGATACTTTGTGCATCGTCACCTACTACGCTTATTCTCTGTCTGTCGCCTACTAATTGCTGCAAGATGGCAGCTTGAGCAAAATTAGTATCTTGATATTCATCAACGAGTATATGGTGAAATTGGTCTACATATTTTTCCCTTACTTCAGGATACAATTCAAAAAGGGCGTATGTGAACAACAACAAATCGTCGAAATCCATAGCGTTGGCTGTATGGCAACGCCTGAAATATTCAGCATATATCTCGTTTAGGAAAGGCAAGTTGTCATTTCTATCGCGATCAAGACATTCTTGGCATTCGCTGTATTTACGCGGAGTATAAAGGCTATTCTTGGCATCAGAAATACGTGCAGCCACAAGCGACGGCTTGTATATCTTGTCATCAAGTCCACGTTCTTTAACAATAGACTTAAGTAAACTTATAGTGTCTGAGGGTTGATAAATGGTATAGCCAGAGTTAAAGCCGAACACGTATGCTTCCTTTCGCAATATTCGACTAAAAACAGAGTGAAACGTGCCCAACCACAGAGATCTAGATTTTGTTTCACCAACAATCTTAGCAATGCGTTGTTGCATCTCTTTCGCCGCCTTATTAGTAAACGTGAGCGCCATAATATTACAAGGGGCCATACCTGTGGATATCAGATAAGCAATTTTAGCAGTCAGTACTGTTGTTTTTCCCGATCCTGCTCCCGCCAATATCAATGAAGGACCGTCGATATATTTTACCGCCGAAAGTTGCTGATCATTAAGTGATGAGAGGTATTGCGGATTAATTTCTGCTATAGAGGTCATTGTTGTCTAAGATTTTATTGTAGAAATAGCAATCAAATCATGCCACAAAGCGATGTTCTACAAAGCATTGTTTCGGATTTGAACGAGCGAATTATCCGCATCAACTACTATCATGCAAAAGTAGCGATATTTTTGCTAACTCACCATGTCCGCACTACCTTTTTCACACAACTCACTCTTATCCTATTTTTATTTCACTGTCAACAATTAGCCACAATTCAACAAGACACCAGATACAGATAGATAAGCAACCAGACGATTTCCACAAACGCAACAAATTAGTAGTATTTTTTAGGAATCTGCATCAATAATTTCACTACTTTTGCAATATATGAGGGATATTAAGCAGTTTTACTATTGTTTATCCAAGTGAACCAACGTTGGAAATTCCCTCTCAAAAAAGCGGAAATTACCGATGGAATATAAAGATAAAGACAAGAAGGTACAATCACTACTCAACCATATAAACTCGCCTGAAGATCTCCGCAAGCTAGAAGTAGCTCAATTGCCGCAAGTTTGTTATGACATAAGGCAAAAAATTCTTGAGGTATTGTCTGAACACTCTGGTCATCTGGCTTCAAGCTTGGGAGCCATCGAGATAACTGTGGCACTGCATTATGTATTCAACACCCCTGAGGATCGCATCGTATGGGACGTAGGTCATCAGGCTTATTGCCACAAGATTATAACCGGTCGACGCGACAGTTTTACAACCAACCGCCAATTGGGAGGTCTCAAGCCTTTTCCCTCGCCCGAAGAGAGCATCTACGACTCATGTACTTGCGGTCATGCTTCAAACTCCATATCCATGGGATTGGGTATGGACATTGCAGCTCGGCTCCAGGGTAATACTGGCCGAAAGGTAGTTACACTAATAGGCGATGGTGCAATGAGTGGAGGTCTTGCTTTCGAGGGACTAAACAACGTCTCGTCTACTCCAAATAATCTTCTCATAGTACTCAACGACAACAATATGAGCATTGACCGTAGTGTCGGAGGCATGAAGCAATATCTTCTGAAACTGCAGACAAGCAACTTTTATAATCGTTTTCGTTTTAAAACTGCAAAAAAATTCTTTGCGTTCGGACTAATGAACGAGCGTGGCAAGAATGCTATTCTTCGGTTCAACAACTCTTTAAAGTCACTTATTACAAAACAACAGAATATATTTGAAGGACTTAATATCAGATACTTTGGTCCCGCTGATGGTCACAACGTGGTGGAATTGGTCGACACTTTAAAGCGAATTAAAGATATGGAGGGGCCAAAAATTCTCCATATTCATACCACCAAAGGCAAAGGCTACGAAGCCGCTGAAAAAAATGCCACCCTCTGGCATGCCCCAGGAAAATTCGATTTAGAAACAGGCAAAATTATCTCAAAGCCCAAAAGGAACAACGAGCCGCCCAAGTTCCAAACCGTATTTGGAGAAACGCTTTTAGAACTTGCCGAAGCCAACAACCGCATCGTAGGTGTAACGCCTGCTATGCCAACAGGTTGTTCCATGGACATAATGATGAAGCGCATGCCCAATAGGGTTTTCGATGTCGGCATCGCAGAAGGTCATGCAGTAACTTTTTCTGCAGGCATGGCAAAAGACGGTCTCATTCCTTTCTGTAATATTTACTCTTCATTTGCCCAACGAGCTTATGACAACATCATACACGATGTTGCCATAAGCAAACTAAAAGTAGTCATCTGTCTTGATCGGGCCGGACTTGTGGGTGAAGACGGCCCTACTCACCACGGAGTATTTGACATAGCATCGTTACGCACTATTCCCAATCTAACCCTTTGCTCACCGATGGACGAGTCCGAACTACGCAACATGATGTACACAGCTCAACTTGATAGTAGTACTGGTCCTTGGATAATAAGATACCCTAGAGGCAGAGGATCTTTAGCAGATTGGCGTACACCAATGCAGGAAATCACGCCTGGAACGGCACGACAAATTTGCGATGGTAACAGCGTCTGCGTTTTGTCATACGGACCAATGGGTGTCAATGTAAGCCAAGCATTATCTACAATCACAGATGAATATAGGCAACAAATCTGTCATTATGACATGCGCTTCCTCAAACCGTTAGACGGAAATATACTAACCAGTATCGCCCAGCGAAGATTCAAGCGAATTGTAACTATTGAGGATGGTTCATTGCAGGGCGGTTTTGGTGGAGCTGTGGCTGAATGGTTAGAAGACCATAACGTTGTCATACCATTGACAAGACTGGGGATTCCTGATGAGTTTGTGGAACACGGCAATGTAGAAGAACTTAGACGACTTGTAGGACTTGACCCACAAAGCATAGCCCACACATTGACAACAAGCATAAACGATTTACAACAATGAAAATAATCATTGCAGGAGCTGGAAGAGTCGGAACACACCTTGCAAAACTCTTTGCCAGAGAGAACCACAATATCGTAGTCCTTGATGAAAATGCAGAACAGCTTGATGCCTTGACATCAAACTATGATCTCATGGGCAAGGTTATGAAACCCGTGTCAATAAGAGGGCTTAAAGAAATAGGTATAAGCCACTGCGACCTTTTCATTGGCGTGACTCCCGACGAAAACCTAAACATCAACTGCTGCATGATTGCATCCAGCTTAGGTGCAAAGCAGACCGTAGCACGTGTTGACAATGAAGAATTTCTTGAAAAAGAATTTCTCGAATATTTCAAAGCCCAAGGTATCAATTCTGTATTCATCCCCGAAATGGTTGCAGCCAAAGAGATTGTGGCATCTGTCAAGCGCAGTTGGGCACGCATGTGGTGGGAGCCCGATTGTGACAATCTTGCACTAATAGGAGTAAAGATACGGGAGAATTGCTCCATTACGGGGGTTCCGCTCAAGGACTTACCCAATAAAGCCCCCGCATATCACATCGTCGCCATAAAAAGGGGCAACGACACAATTATCCCACACGGCATGGACATACTCCAACCTTACGACCTAGTCTACTTCATGGCAGACAAGAAAAATCAGGGATTTATACAGCATATATGCGGAAAAGACAAATACGAGGAGATTCGAAACGTCATCATAATGGGCGGTGGCACAACAGCATTGTTCACGGCTAGGCTAATGCCCGACAACGTCAAAGTTAAAATCATAGAGGAAAACATCAACCGCTGTCACGAAATTAACGAACAACTCTCTAAGCGAAATATTATGGTAATCCATGGTGATGGACGCGACCTCACACTAATGCGCGAAGAGAATATATCAAACGCTGATGCCTTCATTGCTCTGACTCCCAACTCCGAGATCAACATCATCAGTTGCTTGACAGCACGCAAAGCAGGTGTCAACAAGACTGTTGCCATCCTTGACAACCTTAATTTCCTGCCAATGGCAGAAAGCCTTGATATCGGCACCCTCATCAATAAGCAAGCCATTTCGGCCTCCAACGTCTATCGCATGATACTCAAGGCAGACGTGGCAAATGTAAAAAGTCTGATGGTTGCAAACGCAGACGTCGCAGAGTTTACAGCTGCCGAAGGCTCAAAAATAACAAAAAAACTCATCAAGGATTTGCACCTGCCACTCAATGCCAACCTCGGAGGTCTCATACGTGATGGCAAGGGTATGCCAATCAATGGTATGACTCAAGTGCAGCCTGGCGACAAAGTTGTTGCAGTCTATGTTGACAACGACATAAAACCGTTGGCGGCACTATTCGGTTAGTCTTTAAAACATCCAACTATAGAACAAGACTTCACCTCTGAATCTTATACCCATAAGAAAATGCAAAAGTCACATATAGTTAATCCTAAAATAATCTGTAAAATCATAGGACAACTCGTAATTATCGAAAGTCTCATGATGTTGGTATGTCTTGGCGCAAGTTTTCTTTATCAGGAAAGCGACCACACGCCTTTCATGGTTTCCATGTTAGCAACTACCACATTAGGATTGACACTGATGTTTTTGGGAAAAGGAACAGCAGTGTCTATCAACCGTCGAGAGTCTTACTTAGTTGTGACGTTATCCTGGATTATATTTTCGCTACTAGGCACCATTCCTCTCCTGCTCGATGGCCACTGCGACTCCATGAGTTCTGCATTCTTCGAGTCGATGTCGGGATTTACCACCACTGGAGCCACAATCATACCAGACGTGGAAGCTCTGCCTCGCAGCATACTATTCTGGCGAACGTTGACCCACTGGATAGGCGGTTTGGGAATCGTATTCTTCACTATGACAATTCTACCATCAGCTGGTGGAGGCGAAGGAAAACTCTTCGTAGCTGAGAGCATAGGATTGCGACAAGAGAGGCTGCACTCCAAAATCAAGATCACAGCAGCCTGGATATGGTCCATCTACATCTTCTTAACAGTGGCATGCTCTGTATGTTTGTGGTTTGGAGGCATGGGCATGTTTGATAGTATCAACCATGCTATGGCCACAATCTCAACGGGAGGTTTTTCAACCCACAATACTGGCATCGCCAGTTACAATTCGCCAACTTTGGAGTACATCATAGCATTATTCATGTTTCTCGGTGGTGTCAATTTTTATATGCTCTACACTGTAGGCACTAAGCGCACACTATCGCCCATACGCCATAACAGCGAATTGAGGTTTTACATACTAACCACCATCGCCATTTCGCTTATATTCGCCATATGTTTGTATTATCACAATGGCTACGATGTAGAAAAATCACTGCGCACAGGCTTTTTCAACTGTCTTGCTATAAGCACCACTACCGGATTTACCACCGACAACTACCAACACTGGTATCACCCTACAATATTACTCGTTGGCTTCCTTATGTTCACAGGAGCATGCTCAGGCTCTTCAACTGGAGGATTCAAAAGTATCAGGATGCTTGTTATCATGAAGGCCACCCACATACAATTCAAACGAATACTCCACCCCAACGCTGTCGTACCAGTGTTAATTAACAAAAAGCCTATAAGCCACGATACGGAGCGCAACGTCATGTCACTATTGTTCTGGTTTCTTTTTATAATAGCAGTCGGTGCTGCCGCCCTAATGTGTCTTGGTATAAACGGCTATGACAGTTGCTGTATATCTCTATCATGTCTGTGCAATGGCGGCAACAACTTTGGTCACACGTTTGGACTGGAGCAGGGGCTTTCAACATTACCAGACACAGCCAAATGGATATGCTCCTTCCTAATGCTAGCAGGACGACTTGAAGTTATCGCAATACTATTGCCATTCACCAGAACCTTTTGGAGTAGGCAATAGCTTATTATGTACAAATATTTTCAATTGTTTTTCTTGATACAGGATTTGATTTTCGACCGAAACAGAAATCAATTTCGAGGAGAATTGTCATCATTTCCGACCGAAACAATTATCAATTCCCACCGAAAGCCCATCTAGTGGATGGTGGCGCGCAAAAACCATAACGCCAACAGTTACAATCAATTAAATTGCATTTATTAATTACTCGTCACGAGCACCTATCATCAGAATCCTAAAATTCGAATAAAAGAGGAAGTAAACTTTTTGCACTGTAAAAAACATTCGCTTTTTCAGCACCAGCCAATATCACTCTAACTGGTGAATTTTGGCGAAGCTCTGTTTCCGCCAAAACTTGCCTACACAGACCACATGGAGACACATTGTCATCAAGATTATCCCTGTCAGATTTACGCGCAACTATGGCAATGGCATCTACGCTAACACCTGGAAACAAGGACTGAGCGTAATTCAAAGCAGAACGCTCCGCACATGTTCCACATGGATATGAGGCATTCTCTTGATTTGAGCCGCATAGGATTTCACCATTGCCAAGTCTAACAGCAGCCCCTACACAATAGTGTGAATATGGAGAATACGAGCCTGTCAAAGCTTGTATGGCCTTAGCAATCAATACAGAGTCTGCAGATGTTAGATCGGATATTGTTAACTCATCGTAAGATATTTCAATTGTTTTTTTCATGATCTCAAAGCCTTTTGTAATACAAAAATATAACTTAGCAACGATTGAGAAGTAAAAATCGCAAAGATTTTGATTGACTCAGCTCCAAATAGCTACGATTGGGCTGTGAATTGACAAAAATAATCGTAAATTTGTAGAAAATATTGACGCACTGAAAAATGGCGTTACGACCACTATTTAAAATGCGCAAAATTAACAAAACAAAAAAAACACAAACATAAAGAATTACGATGAAGACTATCAACCAAGTACTGTTTGCCCTGACCCTTGCGGCAAGCACAGCGACAGCCAACGCTGAGGCTTTCACGCTAGAGAACTACCATATGTCGACAACACAGAAAGCTCCAGTAGGCAACGAATGGAACGACCCGACTAACCTTGCACTAAACAAAGAAATGCCAAGGGCTTGGTTCTTCTCATTCCAAGATAAGGACAATGCGCGCAAAGTGCTTCCAGAGAACTCTACCTACTGGATGAGTCTCAATGGCATGTGGAAGTTTCATTTCGCAAAAAGTCCAGACCAAAGGCCTATTGAATTCTTCAAGCAAGGCTATGACACGAAAGAATGGGATGACATCAAGGTGCCTGGATGTTGGAACGTGCAAGGTATAAGCAAAATCAATGGTGAGAGAAAGTATGGATCACCAATATATGTAAACCAATGGGTAATCTTTGGATCACAGGTAAAGCCTGGAGATTGGAAGAATGGAGTCATGAGAGAACGTCCCACCAATTACACTACCTATGAATACCGCAATGAGGTGGGAAGCTATAAACGGACATTTGAAGTTCCCCAAAATTGGGACGGACGCGAGGTATATATAAGTTTTGACGGAGTTGATTCATTTTTCTATTTATGGATAAACGGGCAGTATATCGGCTTCAGTAAGAACTCGCGTAATGCTGCACGGTTCAATATAACCAAGCACCTTAAAAAGGGCGAAAACGAAGTAGCCGTAGAAGTCTATCGTAGCAGTGACGGTAGTTTTCTCGAAGCACAAGATATGTTCAGAATGGCAGGTATCTTCCGCACTGTTGCAATCTATAGTACCCCTAAAGTTCAAGTACGCGATTTAGTAGCAATACCAGATTTTGATAACACCTATGATAATGGACTGCTCAATGTTACAGCGTCAATACGCAACCTCAGCGGAAAGAAAGCCGACGACTATACGGTAAGGTACTCACTCTATGTTAACAATCTCTATCAAGACGACAACACCTTGGTAAGCACAACTGAGAGTGCGCCATTCACAGTCAATAAAGCACAGGAAGTTGATTCAAAAACAACAATCTACGTAGTAAAACCAAAAAAATGGTCGGCAGAAGAACCACATAGATATACTCTCGTTGCAGAACTACTTGACAAAAAAAGCAACGTTATTGAGACAGTGTCAACCATCGTAGGCTTTCGCAAAGTGGAGATTCGCGAGACCTCTGCTCAGGATGACGAATATGGCAAGGCTGGAAGATACTACTTTGTCAATAACAAAAATGTCAAGCTAAAAGGTGTCAACCGTCACGAAACAAACCCTTCACTGGGACACGCTATAACTCGTGAGCAAATGGAGCATGAGATATCGCTATTGAAGCGAGCTAACATCAATCATGTACGCAACTCACACTACCCCGATGACCCTTATTGGTATTACCTCTGCAACAAGTATGGCATCTATCTTGAAGACGAAGCCAACATCGAGAGTCACGAGTATTTCTATGGTGAGGCTAGTTTGTCGCACCCTGAAGAATGGCGGCCTGCACACGTAGCGAGAGTATTGGAAATGGTACACAGCGACATTAACAATCCTTCCATCGTGATATGGAGTCTTGGTAACGAAGCCGGACCTGGTCACAACTTCAAGGCAGCCTACGATTCTCTGAAAGTTGTGGACAAAAGTCGTCCTGTGCAGTATGAGCGTAACAACAACATCGTTGACATGGGATCAAACCAATATCCTTCAGTTGGACAAACTCAAGCCATCGCCAGCGGAACAAAAGGTTATGTCTATCCGTTCCATATTTCTGAATATGCCCATTCTATGGGAAATGCGGTAGGCAATCTTTCAGACATCTGGTCGGCAGTTGAGAGCAGCAATTTCATCTGTGGTGGAGCCATTTGGGACTGGGTTGACCAATCGCTTTGGAACTATACTCCCGACGGACAGAAATATTTGGGCTATGGCGGTGATTTTGGAGATGTACCCAACGATGGTCAATTCTGCATGAACGGCATCATGTTCGGTGACCTTGAACCCAAACCACAATATTATGAGGTTAAAAAGGTATACCAAAACATTGCAGTCAAGATGAACGATGTAAGCAAAGGAGAAATTGAAATATACAACAAGAATTTCTTTACAGATTTGTCAAATTATATCGGCGAATGGAGTCTATGGAAAAACGGCAATCAAGTCAATGTTGGAGAAGTAGACCTCGAAGGACTAACACCGCGCACGACCAAGAAAAATTGTCTGCCCTACGACTATAGTGAACTTGACCCTGCAGGCGACTACTTCGTGAAGCTTCAGTTTATTCTGAAGCATGCAAC
>CAVCAW010000075.1:0-8186 GCA_963600315.1 Bacteroidaceae bacterium
CACTTAGCTTTTACTTTCCGATGCAGAATTTTCCGAAAATGTTTTGCAATATTTCGGACGATGTTACTTTTCCAAGAATTTCGGATAAATGATATAGACATTGACGTAAATCTTCTGATATCAAGTCTCCAGGAAGTCCCATGTCTAAGGATGTAATGGCTTGGCATATTGAGGATAGTGCAGATTCAAGCGCTTGCTTGTGCCGCTCGTTTGTAAGTAAAATCGTACTATCATCAATTGTTGGAACAGATTTTAATAGTTCATGTTCAAGCCATTTCAAGCCAGTGCCGTCAATAGCGCGAAACTTCTCACTTTTATTGATTATACGTATTACTGTCTGATTATCTTTATATTTAATGTCGGGCCAAGGTATTCCTGGTTCTGTCACTAATAATATGATTCTTGCTCGTAAAATGGCATGTAAAGACCTCTCTATACCTAACTTCTCTATCGTGTCCTCTGTATGTCGTAAACCTGCCGTGTCTATAAAACGGAACTGCACACCTTGGATAGTTACGGTATCTTCAATAATGTCACGGGTCGTACCTTGTATGTCTGATACGATAGCTCTCTCGTCTCGAAGCAGAGCATTGAGTAATGTTGATTTTCCTACATTCGGTGCACCAATGATTGCAACGGGCACCCCATTCTTTATTGCGTTTCCTGTGTCAAATGAAGACAAGAGTCTTGTTATCTCTTTTTTTATGTCTACTGCCAATTTCTTGAGTTTCTGTCTATCAGCAAATTCTACATCCTCATCGGAAAAATCTAATTCCAATTCTAGTAGTGATGACAATTCTAATAGCTGTTCACGCAATGTGATAAGTTTGTTGCTCACGCTGCCCCTCATTTGCGAGAATGCTATCTGGTGTGCAGCTTTGCTGTTAGCTGCGATTACATCGGCTACTGCTTCAGCTTGACAAAGATCCATTTTACCATTGACAAAGGCTCGCATGGTATATTCGCCAGGTGCTGCCGGCTCACATCCGCACCTTACTAGTAAGTCAACGATACTTCTAAGAATGAAGCTTGAACCATGACATGAAATTTCTACCGAATCCTCGCCAGTATACGAGGCTGGAGCTTTAAATACAGTTATCAGTACCTGGTCAAGAATTTCATCTCCATCTTTAATTGTTCCATAGTTGACAGAGTAGGGGACAGCATTTAGTAAATTACTTTTTCCTTTGAATACAGAGTCTACAATTGAAATTGATTTGGGACCCGAAATTCTTACTATACCAATTGCACCGCCAGGAGCCGTTGCAATAGCGCATATAGTGGTTGTATTATTAGATTCTTTCAAATTCTTGACAAAACTTTAGTTATGAGTGTGTCTATAGTGTTTTTATAATTCGTGTTAGCATTCAGACTTCTTCGATTAGCGATAACCATACAACAAGTAGTTGCCTTATGTCCCAATAGAGCTGCAAGTCCAGCTAAAGCACCGCTTTCCATTTCGAAATTCAATATTTGCATTCCTTTGTAGTTGAATTGCTCAATCTTTTCATTTTGTTTTGAATCGTCCAACTGAATGCGCAGTCTACGACCTTGCGGTCCAAAAAAACCGCCACATGAAACAGTGATACCTTTAACCATGTCTGAAGCAGCGATGCGATCAGTTAGTTCCGGATTAGCTATTGCTACATAAGGAGCACCCTTGCGAGGTGACCATTGCATGTGGTCGACGAATTCGTTTTCCATTTGGGTGTCGCAAACAGAGTCTCGACCATCGTAAAAGTTGAGAAGGTTATCGATGCCAATGCTTTTGACTGAAGAAATAAAAGTGCCTATAGGTGTCATTGGTTGTAAACCTCCACATGTGCCGATACGTACAATTTCAAGACTGGTAAGTTTAGATTTTGTTTTTCGTGTGGAAAAATCTATGTTTACTAGAGCGTCGAGCTCGTTGAGAACTATGTCAATGTTGCCACATCCAATGCCAGTAGAAATAACTGATATACGCTTGTCGTGAAAATACCCAGTGATGGTATGAAATTCACGGTTTTGTATATCACACTCAGTCTTTTCAAAATGTTTTGCGACTAGATTAACTCTGTCTGGGTCACCTACTAAAATGATTTTGTTGGCAATTTGGTTAGGGGTCAAATGTAGGTGGAAAATGGACTTGTCGTCATTGATTATTAGCTCCGATTGTGAATAGTACATATTTAGCGTGTTTTGCAAATATTACTTGAAAGCTGTAAATTGCTATCTTTTCATCTCTGTTTTTCTTATCTCATTGGCTTGTTTCTGAAGTTCCTGAAAGAGGTCTTCTGCTTCCTTTTCTTGACGCAATATTATTGGAGACATCGCATTGCGTTCAGCTTGCGAAATTGCTCCCTCATATTTGTTTCTGTTTTCTTTCAAAAGCGACACTAATTTGCTGTACCGCTCTTTAAGCTGTATCCATTCCTGAGCTAATTTGTACGCTTGTTTGCTTTTGAATTGATTTACATCATTGTAGAAAATTCCGTAAGCTACGTCAAAAGAGAAAGTTTCAGAAGTAGTATTGCTTTTCTTATTGTTTGCAATATTCTTTAGTTGCATTTTGGCTTTTGCTATAGATTTTTCTTTTCCCTTTTGCGTAAGTCGTATATTGTGCAATGATGCAAACTTCCGCAATGAAGCATAGTCGATCTCAGCATATGTTTGGCGCATCTGGTTTGGTAAGAATACGTAAACGCACACTTTTCCTTCAGGTTGATAACGGTCAGAAACAAACCATCCCAGATTATTCACCTCGTCATAGACCATGAGGTAATCATTGAATGGTGAATTAAACGGCATTCCTATATTCTGCGGTTTGAGATAAGAGTTCGTCTCGCTGTCGTATCGTGTAAGAAAAATGTCATATCCTCCCAAAGACGTGGAATCTTTGGATGCAAAATATAAGGTTGTCCCGTCTGGAAGTAGAAATGGGTAACCTCTAACAGCGGAACTATCAACCAAGCCTTCTAGAACTTTGGGCGAACTCCATTTTTCTCCGAATTTGTCGCTGCCAAATAGCGAAACGATACCACCTTTGCCAGACTGACAAATGATAGTTTGATCGCTAAAGCTATTGATAAATCCTAGACCCGTTGGTAACTGTTTGATACCAGTGAGTTGTTTTATCTGTCCTCCAGTTAATAGACGCCCGCAGTTGTTGTCCAAGGTTATAGTTTCAATAATTTTGTCTACGTCAACCACAAAACTATCTACAATTACAACTTTTTCTACCGCTTCCAACATGTTGCTTCCAAGAATGGCTCTACTATGCATTTTTAGTAGATTTTCGCAAGGAAATCCAAGATTTTTGGATAGTTCTATGTCCGACTTTAACAAATTGGCAGCCTCATTAAATTGATACTCATTAATCAGAGAGTCTGCTGTTTTTGTATGCGGCTTGAAATTAGCTACGGTTGAGTTTTTGACTGTCTTTTTACTTCTCGCTTGTGAATAGGCATTATCGCAGATAAAAGCCAAGGTGATAGCAAGTAGCAAGAAATGTACAAAACGTTTCATGTTCAGTCTTTTGGACACAAGTTGCATGTATTTGTCCGTGGTAGTTAGTGTCGGTTTACTTTAGTTTCTCTGCCATGGCGGCAGCAGCTTTTTTACCGTCACCCATTGCAAGAATTACAGTGGCACCACCTCTTACAATGTCACCGCCTGCAAATATCATTGGAATGGAAGATTCTAGCTCATCATTCACAGCTATCGTATTCTTACGACCAAGTTCCAGCCCTTTGATACTGCGCGGAACAATCGGGTTTGGTGAAACGCCTACTGCAACTATAACGAGGTCTACATCGATAGTTTCCGTTGCTCCCGGAATTGCTACAGGGCTACGACGTCCACTTGCATCGGGCTCTCCAAGTTCCATTTTCTGAAGTACGATTTGTTTTACCTTTCCTTGCTCGTCACCATAGTACTCAATTGGATTGTGTAGGTTAAGGAATTCCACACCTTCTTCTTTTGCATGTCTTACCTCTTCTGCACGTGCAGGCATTTCTGCTTCCGAACGACGGTAAACGATCATTGCTCTTTCTGCACCTAGGCGCAAGGCTGTGCGCACTGAGTCCATGGCAGTATTGCCTCCTCCTATAACAGCAACCCTTTTGCCGAAAGGAACTGGAGTATCGGTGCTAGCATTGCTTGCGTCCATCAAGTTTACACGTGTAAGATATTCGTTACTTGAAAGCACGTTGATAAGGTTTTCTCCTGGTATACTCATGAAATTAGGTAATCCTGCACCAGATGCCACAAAAATTCCTTCAAATCCTTCAGATTTTAGTTCTTCAACGGTGATAGTCTTGCCTACAACGCAGTCTTTGCGGAAATTTACTCCCAACAGCTCTAATGCTTTAATTTCATTTTCTACTATAGTGTTAGGCAAACGATACTCTGGAATGCCGTACTTCAATACTCCACCTATTTCGTGAAGAGCTTCAAATACAGTCACATCAAACCCTCTTTTGACCATGTCTCCGGCAAAAGACAAACCTGCAGGACCGCTACCTACAACTGCCACCCTCTTACCATTGGAGTCGGATTTGCTTACAGAGAGTTGGCTCTTGTCGGCATTATCAGCGGCAAAACGCTCAAGATAACCTATAGCAACGGCTTTGCCACCTGTTTTCAAGTGAATACATTTCGATTCACACTGCTTTTCTTGTGGGCATACACGACCGCACACAGCTGGTAGGGCGCTGTACTTCTTCAGAACTTTTGCAGCTTCGGTTATGTGGCCTATTTCTATGTTTTTTATAAAAGAAGGTATGTCTATGTTCACTGGGCAACCGGTAACGCATCCTGGATTATTGCAATCTAGGCAACGTTTGGCTTCTCGTTGAGCTTGTTCTAGAGTCAATCCGCAGTTCACTTCCGCTTTGAGTTTTGATGCACGTTCTTTGGCTTCGAGCTCTGGCATACTAACTCTCTCTATCGCCATTCTTTCTTTTGGTTTGATGGCTTTGCGGAGCTCCGTACGCCATTGACTATCGCGGGTTGTTTCAGATGTATTGTCTTCATCGGTATCAACAGAACTTGAAGCTATAATTGTATTAGCGGACTCTGTGTTACAAAAATATTTTGTAGAAGCAGAATTCATGAATGACTCTAAAGCGGACTTTTCCTCTGCAGAGAAGGCTTTCATTCTCTTCATCATTTCATCAAAATCAACTTTGTGACCATCAAACTCTGGTCCATCGACACAGACGAATCTTGTTTTTCCGTCAACTGTGACTCTGCAGGCTCCACACATTCCTGTGCCGTCAACCATTATGGTGTTAAGACTGACATCAGTAGGAATGTCATACTTCTTAGTCAAAAGACAACAGAATTTCATCATTACTGCAGGACCTATGGCAAAGCACTTATCTACTTTCTCTTTCTTTATAACAGACTCTATGCCTTCTGTTACGAGACCCTTTTGACCATAGCTGCCGTCATCAGTCATTATGATTACTTCGTCCGAACTCTTGCGTACTTCATCTTCAAGAATAATGAGATCTTTGCTGCGACCGGCGAGAACTGAAATTACCCTGTTACCTTTTTCCTTGAGAGCTTGTATAATTGGAAGCATTGGAGCTACACCAACTCCTCCACCAGCGCAAATCACTGTTCCGTAGTTTTCAATATGCGTAGCCTGTCCGAGGGGACCAACGATGTCTGCAATTTCCTCACCGGGTTGCATGGCACACAATTTACGTGTGGTTACTCCAATTTGCTGAATAACCAGCGTGATGGTTCCTTCGTTTACATCGCTCCCAGCAATGGTGAGTGGCACACGCTCGCCACCATCTTCTATGCGGATAATAACGAAATGGCCGGCTCTGCGGCTTGTGGCTATTAATGGTGCTTCAACGTCAATGCGAAAAACATTTTCTGAAAACTGCTGCTTTCTTACTATTCTAAACATGTTATTGGTTTTATAAGGTAAGTCGTTTTGTTACAAATGGCAAATTTACTTAAAAAAAACGTATGGCTAAAACTTTTTAGCTATATATTGAAAAGTGTAGCCTTGTAACGTGAGGTGTCTTTTGACAGGACTCCGTTACAAGGCTATTGTGATTGTTATGATTGTCAAAGTCTAGGGAAGCAACCTAGTCGCTTTTTTATTTGGATTCTGAGTCTTTGAAAATTACTTTGTTTGCTCTAGCGTTTTCTAAAGAGGAAATTGCTGTACGTTTACGGTTGCTTTCGCAAAGAAGTTGCTGTTCTTGTTTTAAACTTTCAACATAGTTTGTGTAAGTGTTAGGATTTAATAATTGTGAAGCAATGATGCTATTTTGAGCAGCGTCTTTCACCCATACTACAGGTCCGTCATATAGCGGGGCAATTTTCAATGCTGTGTGAAGTGCGCTAGTCGTTGCTCCGCCAATCATTAACGGAACTTTTATTCCTGCTTCCTTCAATTTGGTTGCAACATTGCACATCTCGTCCAGACTCGGAGTTATTAATCCGCTCAAGCCAATAATGTCAACATGTCGTTCTGATGCTACTTTCACGATGTCGGCTGCAGGACACATTACTCCGAGATCTATAATTTCGTAGTTGTTGCATGCCATTACCACGGATACGATATTCTTGCCAATATCATGAACATCACCTTTTACAGTTGCGAGAAGTACGGTACCTGCCGATGTAGTTCTGTCGGCTTTCTCCTTTTCTATGTGTGGTTGTAAATACTCTACAGCCTTTTTCATTGTGCGAGCGGTCTTTACTACCTGTGGTAAGAACATGCGCCCTGTAGCAAACCGTTGTCCTACTATGGTCATTCCTGCCATCAGTGGCCCTTCGATTATGTTCACTGCCTTTTTGTATTTCTGCAGAGCACTAGCTAGATGTTCTTCAAGATGCGATGGGTCTCCCTTAACAAGATCTTGCTGAAGGGATTCTTCTACTGTTAGTTCTTTGTTTAAGTTCTCTTTAGCTACTTCATTATCAGGAGTTCCGGGCTTTTTCTCCTGTAGAGTAGGTGCGAGTTCTATAAGTCTTTCAGCGGCCTTTGGATCCTTGTACAATATTACATCTTCTAACAATGTGCGCAAGTTATCGGGTATGTCTGCATACATTATGCGGGTAGCTGGATTCACAATACCCATATCCATGCCAGCGTTGATTGCATGATATAAGAACACCGCATGCATTGCTTCGCGTAAGTAGTTGTTGCCTCTGAAAGCAAACGACAAGTTGCTGACTCCGCCGCTCACATGTGCTCCCGGTAAATGTTTTCTTATCCAAGCGGTTGCTTCGATGAAATCTAGCGCATAACGGTCGTGCTCTGGTATTCCAGTTGCAATTGACAGTACATTTGGGTCGAAGATAATATCAGTAGGGGAGACTCCGGCTTTTGTCACTAGCAAGTCATATGCGCGTTTACATACACTTATCTTTTGCTCATAAGAACAAGCTTGTCCATTTTCGTCAAATGCCATTACTATCATGGCTGCCCCAAGACGGCGTACACGTTTCGCTCGCTCGATAAAATTGTCTTCACCTTCTTTTAGGGATATAGAATTGACAATAGGTTTTCCTTGAATGCACTTCAAGCTTCCTTCAATGACATTAAACTTAGAAGAGTCTATCATGAAAGGTACACGGGATATGTCTGGGTCTGAAGCTAAAAGATTGATGAAAGTTGTCATTTCCCTTTCTGTGTCCAACAGACCATCGTCCATATTGAGGTCCAATACCTGTGCTCCATCGTCCACCTGTTTGCGTGCAATTTCCAAAGCTTCGTCATAAGCATGACTGCTGATTAGTCGGAGAAATTTCCTACTTCCTGCCACGTTGCATCGCTCGCCAACATTTATGAATTTTATCTCTGGCGTTTCTTCAAGTAGTTCTAGTCCCGACAACTGTAGATGATCAGAAGCTACGACTGGCTTGTGTATTGGTTTACTGATACCGTTCTCATCTTTTACTAGAGACTGATATTGGGCGATAAATTCGTCAGTTGTTCCACAACACCCTCCTATGATGTTAACGAGCCCTTCACTAACAAAAATCTCCATTTGCTTTTTCATCTGCTCTGGGGTTACATCATAGTTACCCATGGCATTGGGAAGCCCAGCATTGGGGTGAACGGATATGTAGTACGGGGATTTGTGTGCTAGTTCTTCAAGAAATGGCCTTATTTCTTGTGGGCCGAATGAACAATTTAATCCTACAGAGAAAATGTTTGCATGACTTATAGA
>CAVCAW010000075.1:8196-11187 GCA_963600315.1 Bacteroidaceae bacterium
AAGTCGTTGTCCGCTTAGTGTACGTCCTGCTTTGTCGGAAACCGTGGCAGATAACATTAATGGAATTTTTTTTCCAATGGCTTTCATAGCTTCCTCGGCTGCATAGATAGCCGCCTTAGCATTGAGAGTATCAAAAATTGTTTCAATCAGTAATCCATCGACACCTTCTTCAACAAGCACTTTTATTTGGTCGTAGTAGGATTCTGCCAGTTGGTCAAATGTGATGTCTCTCAATGCGGGATTATTGACATCTGGTGATATAGATGCGGTTTCGTTTGTGGGGCCTATTGAAGCAACAACAAATCTCGGTTTAGACGGATCCTTCTCTGTATACTGCCTTGCCAGACCTAATGCGATTCTTGCTGAAGCGCAATTCATTTCGCTGCACAAATCCTCACAATGATAGTCCGCCATTGAGATTCGTTGAGCCGAAAATGTGTTAGTAGTTATTATGTCGGCACCAGCTTCAAGATACCGTCTATGTATATCTTCGATAATGTCTGGTCGTGTCAGCGACAAAATGTCGTTGTTTCCTTTCATTTGAAAATCTATATCTCCAAACAAATTTCCCCTGAAGTCTTGCTCTTTGAGTCGGTAGCTCTGAATCATGGTGCCCATTGCACCGTCAAGGATCAGTATATGCTTTTTGATTTCGTCTTCTATCTTCATGTAGTTAATGATTCTTGATTGCACGATCCATCTCTCTTCTGTCGTCTTTTTCTTTAAGTGTAGAGCGTTTGTCGTAGAGCTTTTTACCCTTGGCGAGAGCTATCTCTAGTTTTGCCAACCCATTTTCGTTGATGTGAAGATCTATTGGTACTATCGTAAATCCTGGGTTTTTTAATTGTTGCTCTAGCTTTATAATCTCTTTACTTGTTAACAGCAATTTTCTATCTCTTCGACATGTGTGGTTATTAAATGACCCATAAAAATACTCTGCCACATACATGTTCTTAACCCACAGCTCGTGGTTGTGTATATAGCAGAATGTGTCGACTAATGAAGCTTTTGACTGTCTTATTGATTTAATTTCAGTGCCTGTAAGCACTATGCCAGCAGTAAAGCGTGAAATGAAGAAATAGTCAAATGAGGCTTTTCTGTTTTTAATGACAACTCTCGCTTTTATTGAATTTTTGTCAGTCATTGATGTGTTATCAAGTTACTATATATTTCACATATTAATGCAGTCGTTGCAGGCTCGTCTTCTATAAACGAATCGTCAAACTCGTCCCATTCTGGATATTGCTCGTAAAGTGCCATAAACTCTTCCTCGTTCTGTGTTGGGCTCTCGAGTTTCGCTTTTGTCTTTTCATACAATTCGCGAGCATCATACAACCAATTCGAAAAGTCTTTCGCACCCCATAGTCGTATTGCTTTTGCGAAAGGGTTAAGGAAGATGAATGGACCATATCCATTCTGAATTAATTGTATAAAACCTCCTTCGAGTAACTCCTTGCGTAGAATGGAGTAGGCTAGTAGTGTTATTTCGTCTGATGTTAGCCTTGACATGGTTTCGCTCGTCAACTGATTCCCAATCGTTTTTAGTATTGGATTTACCAGTTCTTGTAGATGAGTATTAACGTCGTTGTTGTCTCTTTCTATCATGACGTGGTTTGTGGTGAGTGTGTATTTTCTTGGCTATGTATGTTGTTTCTAATATATCAATACAAGACATTGTCTACAATAGCCTAAACAATGCAAAATTAAATCATTTATATGAAACAGTCGCTTCTCAATAGCTTGTTTGTTTTTTTATCGTCGAGAGTTATAATGAAGCCTTGGTTAATTTTGTTACAATTTTAAAATTTTTTACTATAAAGCGAGAGTCAAGTCCAGGATTTTCTAAAATAGTTTACAGCTGTAAAAGAGATGGTTTCGCATCTGGCTGATTGCTAACAAAAAAGGCGGCAAAACCGCCGCCCTTTTTGTGATTTGGCTGGGATTCGAACCCAGGACCCACAGCTTAGAAGGCTGTTGCTCTATCCAGCTGAGCTACCAAACCAATCCTTTTCGGTGTGCAAAATTAATTTTTTTTTCGGGACTGTCCAAATTACAGACCGTTTAATTGTCGTTCGCAGTCAAGAGAATCAATATTGTATATTATGTGATGCCGATTTTAAAGATTGCGATGCAATATTTGCCCATCAATTAATACGTCTAGACTTTAAATTATGCAGGCAGATTTTCAAATTATGCTTTTGATATGGTTTGTTTCCATTTTGTAATCATATACAAAGCCCCAATATTAATGTTGCCTTTGTAGATGTGGGTGAAATTTTTGTTGGAGGCTAGAACACCTACCTTTTCAATCCAAGCGTTTACTATTGGACGTAGTTCTTTAATTGAATCTTGACAGTTTTGTATTTCTTCGTAAAATCCAGTCCCTGGTTTATAATAGTCATATGTCTTAAGTTCATCTATATATGCTGTAAAACAACTGAAAAAATCTTGTTCCGCTTTTTGCAGAGAATCGCTGCGCATTTTTGTTTTTTTATTACCAAGTAGAATTAGATACATATCCTTTCTTGCATTCAATATTTCCAGGATGGTTTGAGAACTTGCAACGCCTGACATACTCCCTCCCCAATAACTCAGTTCTATCAATTTATTTGCCAATCTTCGAGTCTTCTGCTGCATTTTCTCTGATAGAGTCCACTCTTGATATACTAATTTTTTAGTGTTTTTGTCTTTGCATTTGTTCACTGCTTGAGTAAGAAGAGCGTATTGTCGATAGGTTTCAAAAGTTTTTACAGCATCATTATAACAAATCAATTCTATAGTGCTTCCTTTATCACCTAATTTTAGTAAACGCTCGCCTTCTTTAAGAACCAACTCTGCCTTGGTAAATATGTCAATACGACTGCGACTTGAGTAAAGGGA
Source organism: Bacteroidaceae bacterium (assembly GCA_963600315.1). Lineage (GTDB taxonomy): Bacteria > Bacteroidota > Bacteroidia > Bacteroidales > Bacteroidaceae > UBA6382. The sequence continues at coordinate 11,077 of CAVCAW010000075.1, forward strand.
ATCGTAGTATGCACATAGTCTTGATTGATATTCAGACATCCACTTTGCCTCTGCTCTTGCCTCGTCAGGAAAGTCATCTTTTCTCACATGTTGATACAGTGTATCTAATAG